>DATLTC010000019.1 GCA_035533755.1 Gemmatimonadaceae bacterium | reverse complement strand
TACCGCTCGCCCGCCACGGCCGAGCGCGGGAAGGCCGCGTCGAGCGCCGCGAGATCGGCCGGCGTGAGCTTCAACTCCACCGCCGCCACGTTGTCCTCGAGGTATTTCACGCGCTTCGTGCCCGGAATGGGCACGATGTCGTCGCCCTGCGCGAGCACCCACGCCAGCGCGAGTTGCGCCGTCGTCGTGCCCTTGCTCGCGGCCAGCCGCTCGACGGCCGCCACCAGTTCGAGATTCTTCCGGAAGTTCTCGCCCTGGAACCGCGGCTGGATGCGTCGGAAGTCGTCGGCGGCGAAGTCGTCGGGGCTCTTCAACTGTCCGCTCAGGAAGCCGCGGCCGAGCGGGCTGTACGGCACGAAGCCGATGCCGAGCGCGCGGCACGCGGCGAGCACGCCGTCCTCGGGCTCGCGCGTCCACAGGCTGTACTCGTTCTGCAGGGCCGTGATCGGATGCACGGCGTGCGCGCGGCGCAGCGTGGCCACCGACACCTCGGACAGCCCGAGGTACCGCACCTTGCCGGCGTCGACCAACCGCGACATCGCCCCCACCGTGTCCTCGATGGGCACGCGGGGATCCACGCGGTGCAGGTAGTACAGGTCGATGTGATCGGTGCGGAGCCGCGCCAGGCTGGCGTCGCACGCGCGGATGGCGTAGTCGGGCGCGCCGTTGAATCCGCGGTGCGCCGGATTGGACGGATCGCGGGTGATGCCGAACTTGGTGGCCAACACCACCGACGCGCGGCGGGCGCCGAGCGCCCGCCCGAGCAGTTGCTCGTTGGCGCCTGAACCGTACATGTCGGCCGTGTCGAAGAACGTGACGCCGAGGTCGAGGGCGCGGTCGATGGTGGCCAGCGACTCGGTTTCGTCGCGCGGTCCATAGAAGTCGCTCATCCCCATGCACCCCAGTCCGATGGCCGACACGTCGAGTTGGCCAAGCTTCCGATGCTGCATTCCACGCTCCCGCGCTGAGTACCCGTGCAAAATAACAGGCCGCGTCGGCGCTCCGCCGCCCGACGGTTCAACGATTGACGGTGGATAGCGGTATTGGATGGTAGGAGAACCCACCATGTCCACGCCCATCCCCCCAGGCCGCCCCACGCCCGCCCCATCGCGGCGGTGGCAGGGCGCGTTGCGGTTCGGATTCCGTCTGGGGCCGGCGGTGCTGGCGGTGGTCATGCTGTCGGCCGCGCCCGCGCCGGGCATGGCCCAGCGGGCCGGCCGCGCCATGCGTGGCGTGGGCCAGGGGTCGGTGGGAGATCCGGCCCCCAACCTGAGCGCGGCGGATGTGGAACGCCTCGATCCGGTCGCCATGCTCATCGCCCGCGCGTCGGCGTTCGCGCTGGCCGATTCGCAGGTCGTCCGGCTCGGCGACATCCAGCGGCGGCTGCACGCCCGCAACGCGCCGCACCTGCGGTCCCTCGACTCGGTGCTGGCGGAGATTCGCCGGCACGCGGCCGATACCAGCGGGTCGCCGGGCGACCGGCTGGTGCGGCAGGGCAACGACCGGATCACGTTCACGGCGATCCTCGGCCGCATTCGCGACGCCGACGACGCCGCGGCCGAGGAGGCGATGGCGCTGTTCTCCGGTCCGCAACTCCGGCGTGTATACAACGTGGTGCGCGAGCAGCGCACGATGATGCGCGCGATCGTCCGCGGCGGCACGGTGCCCGCCGAGCGCATCTCGCCCAACGATCCATAGAACCCTCCATGCCCATTTCCCGAGCGAGCGCTCCCGCGCCACGCGCCGAACCCAGGAGCCACCCCATGCGTCGAACAGTCGTTGTCTCCGCCCTCATCCTGATGCTGCCCGCGCTCGCGTCCGCTCAGCGCGGCGGCGGGACACGCAGCGAAGCCACCAAGCGGTCGGACTTCGGGTTCGATTCCTCCGACAGCTTCGGCCGGCGGCCGGCCGCGGTGTCGGCGCGCGACCTGCAGGAACTCGATCCGCTCGCGATCCTCCTCGACAAGCACAAGGACCTGAAGCTCACCGACGAGCAGACGGTGAAGCTCAGGGACATGGAGGCGAAGCTCGACTCGGCCCATCGGATGCCGTTCCGCGCGCTCGATTCCCTCAACCGCCAGATGCCGCGCGGAGGGTCCGGCATGTCCGACGACGACGCGGCCACGGCGCGCACCGTGGGCACGCTCACGCGGCTCATCATCGGCGGCGTTCGCGAGCGCTACGATTCGGTGGAGAAGGACGCGCGCGCCCTGCTCACCGACGACCAGCGCAAGAAGGCCGACGACGTGCTCGGCGATTCGCACGACAAGTTGAGCCGGATCGCCCGCGCGGGACGCGGTCCGCGCGGCGGCTGAGTCCCGGCGCCCGGCCTGTCAGGCACTGCCGGACAGCGTCGTTCCGGATCCCTGACTGACGGCCGGCCTTCCCCTGTTGACCTTGAGCGCAGCGGCGGCGCGCGATCTGGCGCGTCGCACGCTTGTCATTCCGCCAGGGGACCGTACATGACCACGCGCAGCTGGGCCGAGCCTTGGAAGATCAAGGTCGTCGAGCCGATCAAGATGACCGACCGCCGCGAACGCGAGCGTGCCATTCGCGATGCCGGCTACAACACCTTCCTGCTTCGATCCGAGGATGTGTACATCGACCTGCTCACCGATTCGGGCACGAGCGCGATGTCCGACCGGCAGTGGGCGGGGATGATGCTCGGCGACGAAGCGTACGCCGGATCGCGCAACTTCTTCCATCTCGAACAGGCCGTGCGCGACCGCTACGGATACGAGCACGTGATCCCCACCCACCAGGGCCGCGGTGCCGAGCACATCCTGTCGCGCGTGATGATCAAACCCGGCGATCACGTGGCCGGCAACATGTACTTCACCACCACCCGCGCCCATCAGGAGCTGGCGGGCGCCACCTTCCACGACGTGATCATCGCCGAAGCGCACGATCCGCGCTCCGAGCATCCGTTCAAGGGCGACCTCGACCTCGTGCGGCTCGCCGCGCTGGTCGACGAGGTGGGCGCCGAGCGCGTGCCGTACCTGTCGGTGGCGGCCACGGTGAACATGGCCGGCGGGCAGCCGATCAGCCTGGCCAACATGAAGGCGGTATATGAGTTTGCACATGAGCGCGGCATCAAGGTGATTCTCGACGCCACGCGGGCCGTCGAGAACGCCTGGTTCATCCAGCAGCGGGAGCCCGGCCAACGCGACCGCACGGTGGCGGAGATCCTGTTCGATCTGTGCCGCTACTCCGACGGCGCCACGATGTCGGGCAAGAAGGACAGCCTCGTGAACATCGGCGGCTGGCTGGGGCTGCGTGACGACGTGGTGGCCGAGAAGGCGCGGAACCTCGTCGTCGTGTTCGAGGGGTTGCACACCTACGGCGGGCTCGCCGGGCGCGACATGGAGGCGATGGCGATCGGCATCGAGGAGTCGGTGCAGGAAGACCACATCCGCAGCCGCATCGGCCAGGTGTTGTACCTCGGCAACCAGCTCATGGAAGCGGGAGTGCCCGTGGTGCGGCCCATCGGCGGCCACGCCGTGTTCCTCGACGCGGCGGCCATCCTGCCGCACCTCGATCGGGAGCAGTTCCCGGCGCAGGCGCTGGCCGCGGCGCTGTACGTGGAATCGGGCATCCGCGCCATGGAGCGCGGCACCGTGTCATCCGGACGCGATCCGCAGACCGGGGCCAACCGCATGCCCAAGCTGGAGCTGGTGCGGCTCACCATTCCGCGGCGCGTCTACACCCAGGCGCACATGGACGTGACCGCCGAGAGCGTGATCGCCGTCTATCAGAAGCGCGAACGCGTGGCGGGCCTCAAGTTCACGTACGAGCCCGAGTACCTGCGGTTCTTCCAGGCCCGGTTCGAGCCCGTGGGGGCGCCGGGGATCTTCGCGGATTCCGGGGCAACCGCGGCCGCCGCGACGGCGGGGTAACGGGGGCCGGCGATGCCGCCGGAACGGCCGGTTTGCTCCATCTGGAATTGGGGGGGTAAGTTCTACGGGTCACCCGTACGGCTCCACTCCCACCGGTTCCAGCGCCATGAGAATTTCGATCGTGCTCGCCGCCGCCGTCGCTCTGGTCTCCGCGACGGCGACCTCCGCCAGCGCGCAGGGGCGGGGCAGGGACAACGCGTCCAGCCCGCCCAAGGAAGCCCCCCACATCATCACGTCCGATTCGATCGAGCGGCTCAATCCCATCACGCCGCTCATCGAGCATCGCAAGGACATCGGGCTCCCCGATTCCCTGATCGGAAAACTCGGGGCGATTCTCGCCCAACTCGACGCCGCCAATGCCCGCCTGCTCCAGCAGGCCGATTCGCTGGCCGCGCATCCCGGCGGCCCGGTGGTGGTGTCGGACGACGTGCGTCGCGACGATCGTGACGCGGCCGGCCACCGGCCGGTGACGCTCGCCGGGATCATCACCCAGGTCATGAAGAACAACGACGACGCGGGCCAGAAGGCGCTCCTGCTGCTGCCCAGCGCGTCCGGCGATCGCGCCCTGCGACTCATGAACGACCAGCGCAACCGGCTGGGGCAGTTGCTGCGCGACAGCGGATCGGGCGGCGGCAACGACCGCGGACGCGACGGCGGGGGCCCGCCTGACCTCTGATCCTGCGCCCGACGCGCAACTGCGCGACCGCGTCGCCGAGCTCGAACGCACCACGGCGGCGCTGCGCGCGGAAGTGACTCGGCTCGCCTCGCGCCTCGACGCGGCGAGTCCCGAGGCCGGTGCCGTTCCGCCGCCACGCCCCGCCGCGCCGGTGGACACGGCCACGCCCGCCCCTCCTCGCCCCGCGGCCGCGCCGGCCGAGCCCTGGAGCGACGTCGAAGGCGTCGTGGGCCGCTACGGCGTGCTGGCACTCGGCACCGTCACCACGCTGGCGGCGGTGGGCACGTTCGTGAGCTGGGCCGCGGCGCGTGGGTTGCTCGGACCCACCACCCGCGTTGTGCTCGGCCTGATGCTCGCGGCCGTGCTCGGGGTGGCGGGGTTCAGGCTGCGTTCGCGAGAGCGGTCGTTCGGATCGGCGCTGCTCGGACTCGCCCTCGCGGTGGTCCACGTGTGCGCGTGGGCCGCAGGACCCGCCCTGCACCTCGTGCCCCTCGGGGGCGCATTCGCGCTCGCCGCTGGCGCGTCCATCGCGCTGGCCGCGTTCGCGCATGTCCAGGGCGACGAGATCCTCTGGTGCGTGGGATTCGGCGGCGCGGCCGTGGCGCCCTTCGTCACCGCCGGCCCGGAGGGGAGCGCGCTGATGCTCGCCTCGTATGGCACCGTGATCGGAGTCGCCGGCGCCGTCGGGATCGGCGCCCGCGCCTGGCGCACGGCGGAGCGCGTGCTCGCCACCGCGGTGGCACTGTTCGCGGTGGTCCTGGCGGCGCGCGGCGGGGCGTGGGGGCCGGCCCTCGCCGTGGCCCTTCCCCTGGCGGTGGCCGCGGCCGGCGTCCTGCCCGCGGCGCCGGCGGAGTTCGTGCGTTCGCGGCTGCGCGCCATGGGCGTCATCGGCGCGTTGGCGGCGCTCTGGCTGGGTGCGCGGGGTTCGGCGCTGTCGCCCGCGTCCACGAGCCTGCTCGTGGGCGCGGCGGCGCTGGCGTGGCTGGTGCTCCTCGAGCTCACCGCCGATGCGCCCGCGCTGGCGCCACAGGGCGGGAACGTGGCCCAGGTGCGCGCGCCGGCGTGGATGGACGGCGCGGCGATCCCGCTCATGCTCGCCTTCGCCACCGGCGAAGCGGTGGCGCCTGGCCCGTGGTCCCACACGCGGGTCGCGGCGGCGGCGGCGGTGCTGCTCACCGTCGCGGTCTGGCGGCGCGGCGTGGGTGCGCTGCGCGACGCGTTGGCGTTCGCCGTCGCGGCGTGCGCCCTGGTGGGGGCGTACATCGCGCCGTGGGGCCGCGTGGCCATCATGCCCGCCACCGTGGCCGGGCTGGGCGTGGCCTTCGCCGGCGGGCTGCGCTGGCGTCCCAGCCGTTCGTGGCTGCTCATGATGGCGCTCGCGCTCACGGGGGCCAGCGCGTATGCCTGGGTCCTGATGCTGCTGCGGCCCGCGTTCGCCTACCGCCCGTTCGCCACCCCCGAATCGCTGGCGGCAGCCGCGGCGCTCGCCGGCTGGGCGGTGGTGGCCTGGATGGGGCCCGCGCTCGCCGCGGCGGTCGAGCGCGCGTCGCCCGACGCCGCAGGGGCCGGCGCCGGCGATGCGCGCGCGGCATACGCCCTGGTCCGCGCGGCGCCGTGGTGCTGGGCGTTCCTGTGGGCGCATCAGGAACTCGCCGCCGCCGTGAGCGCCGCCACCGCCTCGCTGGCGCTGGTGAGCCTGGAAGCGGGCACCGCAGTGCTTGCCGTGGGGATCGGACGGGCGCGCGACGCCCGGTGGTTGCGCCGCGCCGGTCTCCTGCTGGCCGTCGTGGCCGCCGTGCGCGCGCTGGCCGCGGCCCGCACCGTGCCGTCGGTGGGCGTTCGTATCGCGTCGTACCTCGTGGCCAGCGCGTTCCTGCTCGGCATCGCCTACTGGTATCGGCGCCGCGGCGCCGGTGCCGCCTGACCGCGGGCGCGGGGCGCGGCGCGCGGCCAGACACATATTTTACGCCGGTTCGGGTGGCCCCGGCCCCTGACCCGGGTGTATCGTCCTCTATTCTCCTTTCCTCCTCCATTCATCGGGGTGACCGTTCCCGTGCGCAACATTTCTCGAATCCTGATCGCCGCCGCGGCGCTGGGCGGCCTGGCCGCGCCGGCCATGGCGCAGCAGAAGATCGACGCCACCGGCGTGGGCGACACGTCCATCTTCGCGCCGCTCCACCTGAACACGCCCAACGCGTTCCGGCTGGGGTCGGGCGCTCCCGGTCCGCTGTACTGGCAGAATCGCGCCGACTACGACATCCAGGCGTCGCTCGACACCGCGGCCCGCGTGCTCACCGGCCACGAGACGCTCAAGTACACCAACAACTCGCCGGTCACGCTCGACTACGTGTGGGTGCAGGTGGAGCAGGACGCGTTCAAGGAAGGGTCGCTCAATTCGTACGTCTATCCGCAGAATTCGCGCTTCGGCGCGCGCGGCTTCCAGGGCGGCGACGTGATCGACCGGTTCGAGCAGGTGATCCCCGGCAAGAAGAACGTGCCGCTCACCACCCGCGTCTCGACCACCGTGATGAAGGTGGATCTGGCCGAGCCGCTCAAGCCGGGCAAGAGCACCACGTTCGACATCGCCTGGCACTTCGCCATTCCCGAGCACGGCGCCGATCGCATGGGCTATGACGGCTCGCTGTTCGAGTTCGGCCAGTGGTATCCGCGCATGGTGGTGTACGACGACGTGAAGGGCTGGAACATCGAGCCGTACCTCGGCCAGGGCGAATTCTACTGCGAATACGGCGACTTCACGCTCGCCGCCACCGTCCCCGCCGGCTACATCGTGGCCGCCACCGGCATGCTCCAGAATGCGGCCGAGGTGCTCACCAAGCCCGAGATCGCGCGCCTCCACGCCGCGGCCAGGTCCGACACGACCGTGCACATCGTCACCCAGGCCGAACTGGCGAGCGGCGCGGCGCGCCCCAGGAAGTCGGGTACGCAGACGTGGAAGTTCGTCGCCCGGAACGTGCGCGACGTGGCCTGGGCCACCTCGCCCGAATACATCTGGGACGCGTCGAGTTGGAAGGGCATTCTCGCCCAGGCCTACTACCGCCCGTCGGCCGTGAGTCCGTGGTCCGATGCCGCCGACCAGGCGCGGATGTCGATCATGGAGTACTCGCAGCGCTGGTTCGCGTATCCGTACCCGCAGATCACCGTGGCCGAGGGCCCGATCAGCGGAATGGAATATCCGATGCTCGCCATGGAGGCCCGCAGCCGCGACGTGTACGGCCTCTACAACGTGATCACGCACGAGATCGGGCATAACTGGTTCCCGATGATCGTCGGCTCCAACGAGCGCATGCACTTCTGGCAGGACGAGGGTTTCAACACGTTCATCAACACCTTCTCCGAAGCGCTCCGCTATCCCCAGAAGGGCGACGAGGCGCAGCGCGAGCTCGAGGAACGCCAGGGCGTGGAACAGGTGATGAAGGCTGGGTACGACACGCCGATCGACGTCGGGCCCGACCGCATCAATCCGGGCCTCCTCGGCATCAATCAGTATGAGAAGACGTCGATGGCGCTCCATCTCCTGCGCCGCCAGGTGCTGGGCGACAGCGCGTTCGACGACGCGTTCCGCGAGTACATCCATCGCTGGGCGTACAAGCACCCCACGCCCGCCGACTTCTTCCGCACCATGGAGGACGCGAGCGGCCGCCGCCTCGATTGGTTCTGGCGCGAGTTCTTCGAGACCAACGACCGGTTCGACCAGACCGTCGACACGGTGGTGACGCGCACGATGGGCGACACCGAACACGTGGCCGTGGTGTACGGCAACCTGGCGCGCGGCGTGCTGCCCATCCTCGCCCGGTTCACATTCTCCGACGGCACCACGCAGGACTTCAGGTATCCCGCCGAAGCCTGGTACATGAACAGCACGAAGTTCCTGCGGCAGTATGCGTTCGCGGGCAAGACGCTGACCAAGATCGAGCTCGATCCCGATCACCAGCTCATTGACATCGACCGCACGAACAACACCTGGACCTCCCCGTAACGACCCACTCACGATCGGCGGGCGGTCCCCGATATCGGACCACTCCCCACCGGCGATCCTGCCGGTGGGGACGGGACCCGCTCCCGCAATTTGGAGGAATGTGATGCGACGGACACTGGTGATCCTCGGCGTGCTGGCCGCCGCGGCCGCGTGCGGCGGGTCCTCTGCGGGACCCGGTCTCACCGTCGTCTCCGGGGGGCTGACCTATTTTCTGGTCACGGGCCAGGGCGGGCTGGACACCGTATCGGCGCTCCCGGGCGCGAAGGTGCAGCTCACCGGGACCGCGTACGACGGGAACCTCCGGTCGCTGGTGGTGAAAGGCGACACCACCTGGACATCCCGCGACACCACGCTGGCCAGGGTCAGCAGCACCGGCCTCGTCACGATGATCGCGACGGGCGCGACGTACGTGATCGGGACGATCACCGTCAACTCCGTCACGGTCGGAGATTCCGCGCTCGTCAGGATTCTCTCCCCGCAGTGAGCGGGGCCCGGCGAGGCGCGCCTACTGGTACTGGATGTAGAGCGGCGCCGGGAACAGCTTGAGCACCTCGGCCGGCGTCATCAGCGGACGCCCGCTCTTGGTGTCGTTGTGGTAGAACAGCTTGAAGCCGGTGAACTGCACGGGGTCCTCGTACACGTACGCCCGGTACGAATCCTCCTTCAACGCCCGCGGGCCCCAGCCGTCCATGTCCACCACGATCTGCACCTTGGGATCGAGCCGGATGCGATCGGCGTGCGTGAGCATCCGCCGCGTGAACCGGTGCACCACGAGCACCTTGGGGGGCAGGTTGTTGGCCGTCACCAGGCTGTCGAGCACGGCCACCGCGTCGTTCACGTCTCTCGCGTCCATCGTGCCGATCCTGGTGCCCGGCGTGCTGCCGTCCTTCATCGAGAACTCGGGGTCGAGCGCCAGCTGCACGTTGGGCCGCGCGAGATACTTGAGCAGCCGCGGCAACTCGGCCGCCACCGTGCTGTGGCCCACCTGCACGTCGAGAAAGAGCAGCGCATGGCGCTGATCCGCCCACCCGGCCACGCGATCGATCAACGTGTCGGCCATGCGCGCCCGGTACATCCCGTCGCGGCCGGCCTGCCCCTGGGCCACGCTCACGATCAACTGCAGCGCCGGCACCACGGGCGTGGCGGGATCGGCGGCCCGCCAGCGCTCCACCTCGGTGTCGAGCCGCGCCAGCATCTGCTCCGGCGGCAGCGCGCCGAGGATCCCCATCTTCTTCGAGAGCGGATTGCCGTAGAACGCCACGATGCGGTGCGACGGCAGGATCGAGCCCGGCAGCGGCGCCGGCCCCGCCACCGGCCACGTGGGCTTGGGCGCGGTGTCCACCTTCGCTTTCTTCGGCTTGGGCGTGGCCCTGGACGCGGCCTTCGGCGCGTGCTCGACGCGCTTGGGGCGCGTGGGCGGCTGGGCTCCCTGGGCGGCGAGCGGGGCGGCGCACGCCGCGCTCGCCGCCGCGGCCACGAGGGCCGCCATCAATACCCTACGAACCACGTGTCGTCAGGTCGGAGGACGCGGGCGCGTACGCCCGCAGCGCATCGTCGTACGAACGCGGGGGCTCGGCGTCGGGCGACAGGAGCACGCTGAACGCCGACCCGCGGCCCGGCTCGCTGACCACGGTCAGCCGGTAGTTCATCGCCTCGCACAGCGCGCGCGAGATCGCCAGCCCCAGGCCGGTGCCTTCGTGGCGCCGGCGCGTGCCCGATTCGCCCTGCTCGAAGGCGCCGAAGATCTTGTCCAGCCGGTTGGCGGGAATGCCCACCCCGGTGTCGATCACGTCCAGCCGGAGCGGCCGACCGGTGCCCGGCGTGGTGATGATCCCCACGCGGTAGCTTCCCGATTCGGTGAATTTCACGGCGTTGTCCACGAGGTTCATCAGCACCCGCTTGAGTTTGTGCTCGTCGCTCTCGATCGGCACCAGCGACGGCGGCAGCGAAACACGCGGCACCACCGCCGTGCCCACCGATCGGCTCTCCATGTCCTTGAGCGTGTCGAGCACCAGGCGGTCCAGCGCCACCGGCGCCAGCTCCACTTCCATCTTCCCGGCCTCGACCTTGGACAGGTCCAACACGTCGTTGATCACGCGCAACAGCTGGAGTCCGTTGCTGCTGATGCGCTGCACGTACGTCAGATCCTGCGGCAGGAGGTTGCCGGCGTGATTCTTCTGCAGTTCGTTGGCAAAGCCGATCACGGCGTTGAGCGGCGTGTGCAGTTCATGGCTCATCGTGGCCAGGAACACGCTCTTGGCGCGATTGGCCTCCTCGGCCTGCGCCGCCGCCCGCTCCAGCTGCGACGTGCGCTCGGTGACCTTGGCTTCGAGCAGCTCGTTCTGCGCGCGCACCGACTCGTGCAGCATGCGCGTGACCAGCAGATTGTGGATGCGGAGCAGCACCTCCGTCGCCTCGAACGGCTTGGTCAGGAAGTCCTTGGCGCCCAGCTTCAGCGCCCGCTGCCGCGCCGTCTGGCTGGCATCGCCGGTGACGACCAGGATCGGCAGGAATTCGTCGGGCGCCGTCTGCTCCACCAACCCCTCGAGCACCGTGAACCCGCTCATCGTGGGCATCCGCAGATCGAGCACCACGAGGTCCGGATTCAACGCCCGGGCCAGCGGCAGCACGTCGCGCGCGTCGGACAGCGTATGCACGCGCGTATACCCCGCGCGGCCGAGGATCAGCCGCAGCAGGGTCAGATTCGTCTGCTCGTCGTCGACGAGGAGCAGACAGGCATCCTTGAGTTGGTCGGGGGAAACGGGAGAGTGCGGCATCGCAGGGTTGGTCCACGAGGAGTATCAACGTCCGGGGGCCATTTCTCAAGGCCAACCGCCCCCGTTTCCCCCCGGACCGGTCAGAATCCGGCCCGGAACTGCAGGAACAGGTTCCTCGGCGGCAGCGGATAGTAGTATGAGATCGAGCCGTCCGTATAGCCGCTGCCGTAGCGGTTGACCCCGGCCAGGTTATTCACGAACAGTGTGATCTCGTAGCCCCGGGCCGCGTCGCTCCACGCCACCTGGGCATCCGTGATGTACGCTGCCGGCAGCACGAACTGCCGGTCGCCCGTGTTGTCGAGGAACGATTGCGAGGTGTAGCGCCCCTCCAGCGACAGCGCGAGCCCCCGCGCCGGCGCGTAGCTCAACCGTTGGTTGGTGGACAGCTGCGGCGTGAGCAGCGGCGGGACGTCGTGGTACGTGATGCCGCTCGCGTCGTCGGTGTAGGCGGCGATCCAGTTGCGACTCAGGTTGCCGTTCACCGACGCGGTGAGCGCCGGCGCGAGCCGCCAGGCCACGTCCGCTTCGAGCCCCCGGCGCGTGCTCGCCGGCACGTTCTTCCGCAGCGGCAGCCCCAGATAGCTCAGCTGCCCGATCGCCGCGATCTCGTTGCGGAACTCCATGTCGTACCCGTCGGCGTCCAGCGTCACGGCCGCGCCGCGGTAGTGCACCCCCAGCTCCAGATCGTGGGCCGTCTCCGGACGCACCCGCTCGAAGCTCCCCACGAACGACACGTTCGACGTGTCCAGATTGTCGAATCCGGCCAGGATGTCGTTGCGGGCCGGCTCGCGGCCGTTCACGCCGTACGACGCGTACGCGCTCCAGGCCGGCGCCAACCGGTAGGTGAGCCCGCCCTTGGGGTTCAGGAACCGCCAGCTGATGCTCGCCGGCGCGATGTCGGCGTTCTGGTCGGGCACGTACCGCCACCAGGCATCGCGCGCCTGCACGTCGCCGAACAGCGTCACCCGGCCCACGTCGTAGGTGCCCTTCACGAACGCGCTCGCCTCGCGCTTGATCCCGCGGTTGGAGTACACCCGGTTGGCCAGATCGGGCAGCGTGAACATGTAGTGGTCCCGATGGTAGTCCGCTGCGTGCACGCCGATGTCCAGCTGCGTGCGGTCGCCGCGGTACGTGTACGTGCTCATCACCCCCGCCCACCAGAAGTCCAGGTGGTAGCGGTCGGTCTGCGGCTCCTTCACGTCGTAATAGCCGGTGGCCGAGACCCCGTACAGCGTGGTGGAGATGGACGACCGCGGGTTGATCAGCCGCGTGTAGGCCAGACTCCCGAGTTGCTCGCCGAAGTCGTCGCGCTCGTCGGGCGAGAGCGGATTGTCGCGGCGGTCGCGCACCAGCGTCGATTCAGCCGAGGCATAGTACGCCAGCTGGCTGTGCTCCTGCCCGGCCATGGCCGTGAGTTTCACGATGTTGCGGTCGCCGAAATATCCGGCGCTCAGAAAGCCCGAATGCGACATGTCGCCGGCGTGCTCGCGATAGCTGTCGGTGGCCTGGTCGCTGGCCCGCGCGTAGAACGCGAACCGGCTGGGCAGGAGCCCCGACGCGTAGTCCACGGAGCCGCGGCGCGAATTCCAGGCGCCCGTCCCCAGATCCACGTGCCCCCCGGCCGGCGTCGCGGTAAGCGATACCGACTCGAAGTTGATCGATCCGCCGTACGACGCCGTGCCGTTGGTGCTCGTGCCCACGCCGCGCTGGATCTGCACCGACTGCATGCTGGTCATGAAATCCGGCAGATCGGCAAAGTAGAAAACCTCGTCCTCCGGATCGTTGAGCGGGATGCCGTCGAGCGTGAGGTTGATCCGCGTCTGATCGATGCCGCGCAGGCGGATGTAGCTGTATCCCGAATAGCCCCCCTGCTCGGCGTACGACGTGAACGACGGCGTGTTGGCCAGCAGCAGCGGCGGCTCCTGGCCGAATGAGCGCGCCTGGATCTGCGCCTGGGTCACCACGTCGGCCGAGATCGGTGCGCTGGCGCCGGCCCGCAGCGCCGACACCGTCACCCGCTCCAGGCTCTGCGCCGTGCGCACCAGTTCCACCGCGGTCCCGCGCTCGGCCAGCACGTCGTGCTCCACGGTCACGTACCCGTGGCGGCTGAACCGGAGCCGCGCCGGCGGCGTGACGGCGAGCGTGAACCGGCCCGCCGAGTCGGTCACGGTGGCGGCGTGCGTGCGCACGTCCTCCACGCGGACGCCGGCCAACGGCGCATGGGTCTGGGCGTCGCGCACCACGCCGCCCAGGCCGGTGGCCGCGAACAGGGCGGTCAACAGGGTCAGGATGGTCATGCGCGGATCCCCCACGAGAGAGGACGCGAGTGCCGGCGCGCCCGATGGCGCGCCCGGTGGGCGGAATTGTGCATGGATGACTCCCTACGCCGGTACGAGCCGGTTCAGGTTCGACGGGTGTGATCTCAGCGCGGGCGCGGATGTGCGCCCGGGCACCCCGGTCAACGGAGGAACCTAATGCCGGCGCCCCGGGCCCGGCACCCGGGGAGGTCTGGCGCCGCCCGCCGGCCTGTTACACTATGGGGAGTGGGGCGCGCGGAGTGCCCCATCCAACCCCCCATTCCCCGGGCCGATGTTGCAGGAACCCCCGACCGGTGCTCGCTGGGAGCGTCTCCTCTCGGCCAGCGATGCCAGCCTGATCGATGCCGGAGCCGCCGGCGAGCGCACGGTGGCGCGGGCACGCCTCGTGTTCACGGCCATCCTCCTGCTGATCCCGCTGCAGAGCATCGTCCAGCGGTCCGACCAGCTCGAGAACTACGTGGGTCTCGTGGTGGGGTTGGTCAGCCTGGGGTTCGCCGCATCGGTGTTGGCGGCCGTCTCGCGCGGCCACTACCGCACGTGGTGGAGCATCGCGACCAGCGTCTACGACGTGACCAGCGTGAGCGCCATCCTGGCCGCGTTCATCCTCATCGGCCGCCCCGAGATCACCGTCAACAGTCGCGTCGTATTCGAGATCTATCTTCTCGCCATCGCCAGCACGGCGCTGCGCTACGACCGGCGGGCGCCGCTCGTGGCCGGCGCCGTGGCGGTGGTGGAATACGCCGCGCTCGTCCTCGTCGTGCACGCGCATTGGGATCTGTCCGACCCGCGCTACGCCGGCTACGGCAACTTCTCGTGGGGCGATCAGATCGGCCGTCTGATCGTCCTCGGTGTGGCCGCCATGCTGAGCCGTGCCGTGCTCGAGCGCGCCCACCGCCTGCGACAACTCTCCACGCACGATCCGCTCACCCGGCTCTTCAATCGCAACGTGCTCGAGGAACGCGTGCGCGAGGAGGTGGGGCGCGCCCGGCGCTACGGCCGGCCGCTCGCTCTGGCGATGGTGGATCTGGACCTGTTCAAGCAGTTCAACGACACGTTCGGGCACGCCTCCGGCGACGCCGCCCTGCGGGCGTTCGCGCACCTGCTCCGGCGCACCGTCCGCAGCACCGACATCGTGGCGCGGTTCGGCGGCGAGGAATTCGTGATCGTGCTGCCCGAAACGCCTGGCGACGACGCGGCGGTGAAACTCGACCAGATCCGTCGGCTCATGGAGACGATGCTGTTCGACATTCCGGGGGTGGTCGACGGCCACGTCACCTTCAGCGCCGGCGTCGCGACGCTCGATCGGGAGAGCGATCACGCCCTCGACCTCCTCCAGCGCGCCGACGACCTGCTGCTGGCCGCCAAGCGCGCCGGCCGCAACTGCGTGATGGGGGAATCGGGCCTGGTGGGGGCGCCGCGGTCCGATGCCGCGCCGGCGCGCGTTGACGGAACCGGTGGCCGGTCCTAGACTTCCCGCTGCCGCAGCCCCGCCCGCCGGAATTTCCCGGGCGGTGCCGCCTTCATGGAGAACTGGATGGCGAAGGAAGAAGCGATACAACTCGAAGGCCAAGTCACCGAAGTGCTCCCCAACGCCACGTTTCGCGTGCTCCTGAGCAACGGGCACACCGTGCTGGCCACGCTGGGAGGCAATATGCGCCGGTTCCGCATTCGCGTACTCGCCGGCGACCGGGTGACCATCGAGGTATCGCCCTACGATCTCAGCCGCGGCCGCATCACCTTCCGACACAAGAACTGAGAGCCGGCCGCTGCCCACCGCCTTCGGCGGGCAGCGTGCAGTGCGCGGTACGCAGCCGTCAGTGCATCACGTCGAGGGCCGGGATGCGGTGCGTGCCGGGATACGGCACCCCGTTCCCCTTGAGGTCGCGCCACAGGATGTGGTTGAACAGGTCCATGTTCGACATGTCCTCCACCTCCAGATCCAGCCGCCGCGACTCGCGCGCCCCGCGCCCCACGGATGGATTCACCGCGTCGAGCGACGGTGCGGGGGTGAGCGGCGTGTACGGCGTGAGATCCGGCGTGTCGGCCCAGATGTGCCGCAGCGGCCGCCCGTAATAGTCGAACTGCGACATCGACTGCAGCCCCAGGATCTCCTCGATCGTGCGGAGTACGTCGGTGGTATTCGTGAACCGGTGAATCGTGCCGGGCCGGTTGTACGCCGAGATCGTGAGCAGCACCGATCGATGCGAGTCCACGTGGTCGGGCCCGTTCTGCGCATCGTCCTCGAGCACGAAGATCACGGTGTTCTTCCAGTACGGTGAGTGGGAGATCGCCGCCACGATCCGGCCCAGCGCCAGATCGTTGTCGGCCATCGCCGCGAGCGGCGTCGGCGCGCCCGCCTGCGCGCCCGACGTGTGATCGTTGGGCAGGCGCACGATCTCGAGCGCCGGCAGCGTGCCCGACCGCACGTACGAGTCGAACTCGGCCTGCCACACGTCCACGCGATGCTGGTCCGTGATCCGCAGGTCGAAGCCCGGATAGTCGGGATTCGTGTGCTCCTTGAGGAACGGCTTGTCGCCGCGATAGGCGGCCGGCAGCGGGTCGTCCGGGTCGAGCGAGCCCGGCACCACGAACTCGCCGTAGTTCCGGAAGGTGATCCCCCGCTTCTGGGCCAGGTCCCACAGATACCCGTTCGCCGGCGCGGCCTCGTCGTCGCGCGGGATGCGCGCCTTCACGCCGCCCCCGAACACCGAGCCCTCGTAGTCATAGGGACGGCCGCGATCGGAGTAGTTCGACGGCACCGTCTTTTCCAGATAGTCGGTGGCGTACGCCGCCGTGGACCAGTTGTGCCCGTCGGCGCTCACCTCGGCGTTCACGAAGAACCGGTCGTACAGGCCGAACCGGTCGGCCAGCGCATGGTGGTTGGGCGAGTCGGCGCGCGGGAAGAACACCAGCGAGGTGTCGCCGTCGCCCGACGGCATGTCGCCGAACACCTGGTCGTACGTGCGGTTCTCCTTGATGATGTACACCACGTGCTGGAACGGCGGATAGTTCGCCGTGCGGCCCGTGGGCTGGTCCCACGCGTTGGCCCGCACCACGCGCTGGGTGAGCGCCGCCAACTCGGCGCCCCGCACCTCCGCCAGCGGCGCGATCGTCATCGTGGATTCCAACTGCCCCAGTGTGTAGTTGGTGCCGCGCGGCGGGTGCCCGGGCATCGGCACCGGCTGCGCGCCGTCGGGATTGGCCCGCGTGCCGTGGCCCTTGGCGCTCACCACGAGCAGGGTGTCGCGCACCGCGGCCACGAGCGTCGGATACCACGCCGTGGGCACGCGGCCCACCAGCGCGTCGGTGCCGGTGGCCGCCGCCACGCCCGCCGTCTTCGGGCTCAGGTCGAATACCGCCACCGCGTTGGCGTCGGCTTCGGCCGCGAACAACCGCGTGCCGTCGGCGGACAGCGCCAGCCCATTGGGCGTGCTCCCCTCGCCCGGTCCCGCCGGCGGCGGATCGAGCAGCGTCTGGATCACCCGATGCTCCGCCGTGGCCACGACGAATATGCGATCGGTGCTTCCCGACGCCACGAACAGTCGCGTGCCGTCGCCGTTGAGCACCATCGCCGACGGGTGACGGCCCACCGCGATTTTCCGCGCGCTCATGCCGTCGCCCTCGGGCGTGAATTCCGAGACGGTGTACCCGCCCCACGCCGAGACGAACACCCGACCGTCGCCCGCCACCACGACGCCATACGGATACGCATCGGTCGCGTAGCGATGCACCACGCGCCCGCTCGCCACGTCCACCGCGGCCAGCGAATCGGCCATGTTCTCGGCCACGTACAGCGTGCGCCCGTCGGGCGAGAACGCGAGGCCGGCCGCGTACCGCAGCCCCGGCGCGCGCGGGCGCTTGGGCGCCAGCACGATGCTGTCGGCGAGCGTCGCCCGGCCGTCGCTCCACGCGTAGCGATAGACCACGTCCTGATTGCCGCCCGAGGCGTAGAGTGATTGTCCGTCGGGCGCGAACGCCACGCCGATGAACGCCGCGGCCTGATCGAGCGTCTGCGTCACCTGGCCGGTGGTGCGGTCCACGATCTGCACGCCCTGTTCGCCCCACCCGCTCATCAACAGCGCCACGTGGCGGCCGTCGGGCGCCAGCGCCATCCCCAGCGGAAACTGGCCCACCGGGTACTGCACGCCGGCCGGGTCGAGGTGGACGCCGGTGGGCAGGCGGCCGATCGTGGCGCCCATGGAATCGCCGGCTCGCGGCGACCGCGGCGGCGACGCCTGGCAGGCGGCGAGCAGGAGCAGAGCGGTCGCGGCACTGAGCGCGTGCGCCGGCGTGCGATGGCTGTGCGACATGGGTCTCGGGTCGGGGACGCGTGGAAATTAGCACCGGGGCCATGGGGCGTAAGCCGCCCGGTGCACGACCGTTACTCGTGGGCCGCGCGCTCCAGCCGGTCGCGGACGCCGGCCCATTCGGGCGCGTCGGGCACGCGCTCCACGAGCACCAGCGCGCAGCCGCGATCGTCGAGCTCGTGCAGCTCGGCGTACAGCCGCCGCGCATACGCGGCCGCGCGGCGCGGCATGAGGCGCGGTTCGGCCACCGGCAGCGGCGAGAACGCCAGGCTGCCCACCCGCTCGCCGCGCGCCGTCGCGGCGGCGGCTTCGGCCAGGGCCGCGGCCCGCGAGCCGTCGTCGAACGGCAGCAGTCGCGCGCGCGGCGCGTAATGACGGTCCACCAGCCCGGGCGACGAACGCGCCGCGCCGGCTTCCACGGCCACCGGACGCTCGTCCACCGCGCCCACCACCGCGCCGATCTGTTCCGCGCTGATCATGCCGGGTCGCAACACGCGTGGCACGGGACCGGTGAGATCCACGACCGTGGATTCGATGCCCACGGTGGTCGGGCCGCCATCCAGCACCAGATCCACGGCGTCGCCCAGCGACGCCACCACGTGCTCGGCCGAGGTGGGAGACACCTGCGTGAAGCGATTGGCGCTCGGCGCCGCCACCGGAATCCCCGCCGCGCGCAGCAGCGCCAGCGCTACCGGGTGTCCGGGCACGCGCACCGCTACGCTGGGCAGGCCCGCGGTCACCGCGTCCGGGATCATCTCGCGCTTGGGAAGCACCATCGTGAGCGGGCCCGGCCAGAAGGCGCGCGCCAGGAGTTCGGCGGCCAGCGGCCAGGCGGACACGAGCGCGCGCGCGGCGTCGGCGTCGGCCACGTGCGCGATCAGCGGGTTGTACGCCGGGCGCCCCTTGGCGGCGTAGATCCGCGCCACGGCCCGCTCGTCCAACGCGTGGGCGCCGAGTCCGTACACGGTCTCGGTGGGGAAGGCCACCAGCCCTCCGGCGCGCAGCACCTCCGCGGCGCGCGCCAGCGCGGCCGGATCGGGAGCGGCGGGGTTCACGCGGAGCAGTTCCATACGGCCCGCAAGTTAACGCGCGCCGGTCGCGGCCGGTGGTGTTGCGCCGGTCACGCGGGGTATGTTACGTCGCGCCGGGGAACGGTCCCGCGGCGCGCCGTCCCATCGCGCCGGTACCGCATGCCGCCTCGCCCACCGCTCATCGCTGCGCTGCTCGCGCCCGTCATCGCCGGCGCGTCGCCGCGCATCGGATCGCCCGCCTGCCGGCGGTTCGCGAACCTTAGCCGGTGAGCGGCGTCGAGTGGTTCGCCGCGCTGGCCGGCGCGATCAGCGTGTACCTGAGCGCGCGAGAGAACATCTGGAGCTGGCCCACGGCAATCGTGAACGTGGGCCTCTACATCCTGATCTTCCAGCGCAACGGCCTCTACTCCGACATGGGGCTGCAGGTGGTGTATCTCGTGCTGTCGGTGTACGGCTGGTACGAGTGGCTGCATGGCGGAACCGACAAGACGCGACTCGAGGTCTCACGGGCGTCGGGCCGGGTGTGGCTCCTGTCGGCGGTGGCCGGCAGCCTCGGCTGGGTGGCGATCTACGCCGTCACGCGACATCTGCACGGCGTGTCGATCCCGGCCGTCGATGCCGCCCTCACCGCCACCAGCCTCGTCGCGCAGTGGATGATGACGCGCAAGATCCTCGAGAACTGGATTCTCTGGATCATCGCCGACATCGTCTATGTCCCGGTGTACATCTATAAGAAGCTGTACGTCACGTCGGGCCTGTACGCCGTGTTCCTGGTGCTCGCGATCCTCGGATGGGTGGAATGGAAACGCAGCCTCGATCGCCATCGGTTGTCCGCGTCGTCCTGACCGGGTCGGAGTCCACCGGCAAGACCACCCTCGCCCACCGGCTGGCGGCGCACTACGGCACGGTGGCGTCGCGCGAGTTCGTGCGCGAGTACGCGCTCGAGCGCGGCAACGTGCTCGGCTTCGAGGACCACGGGCCGATCGCCCGCGGACAGATGGCCGCCGAGGACGACGCGGCGGCGCATGCCACGCGCGTCGTGTTCATGGACACCGACCTCGTGAGCACCGTGGTGTACTGCGACCATTACTTCGGCCGCTGTCCCGCGTGGATCGCCGACGCGGCCATGGAGCGCGCCGCCGATCTGTATCTGCTCATGGACGTCGACGTGCCGTGGGTGCCCGATCCGGCGCGCGACCGCGGCGATCGCCGCGACGAGATGCACGCGCTGTTCCGCGATCGCCTCGACGCGCTGCATCTGCCCTACGTGGAGATCCGCGGAGACTGGGACGCGCGGTTCGCGGCCGCCGTGCGCGCCGTGGACGCGCGGCTCGCGCGCCGGTAGCCGCGGCTATTCCACCGCCGCCCGCTCGTCGTCCACGTGCAGCCGCGTGAGTTCGCCGCGGAACAACGCCGCCACGCGCAGCGACAGGAACAGCGCCACCGACGACAGTCCCGCCACGAACCCCCACCACAGGCCCGTGGGCCCGGCCGCCGTGCGGAATCCCAGGTAGAGACTCACCGGCAGCCCGATCGCCCAGTAGCCGGCGAGCATCGCCACCAGCGGCGCCCGCGTGTCGCCGATGCCCCGCAGGACCCCCGCCGCCACGGCCTGGATGCCGTCGAACACCTGGAACACGCCGGCCACCGGGATCAGCAGCGACGCGATCCCGATCACCGCGCCGTCCGTGGTGAACAACCGCGCCAGCGCCTCGGGCAGCGTCAGGAAGAGCAGGGCGGTGCCGCTCATGAATCCCACGCCGCACAGAAACGCCGCCCGTGCCGCCCGGCGCGCGCGCTCGCCGTCGTGCGCCCCGATGGCCTGCCCCACGCGCACCGCCGCCGCGGCCGACACCCCCAATGGCACCATGAACGTCAGCGCGGCGAGCTGGATCGCGATCTGATGCGCCGCCACCTGCGCCGTGCCGAACCACCCCATGAACAGCCCGATCGCTCCGAACGCCCCCACCTCCAGCACCTGCTGCAGGCCGATCGGGATGCCGATGGCCAGCATCCGCGCCAGCGCCCTGGCCTTCCAGGCATCGGCGTGGCGCGCCATGAGATACCGGCGCAGGGTGCGCCACGACAGCGCGAGTAGCGCCGCGAACATCACCCACCGGCTGACGACCGTCGCGATCGCGCTCCCCTCCACCCCCAGCGGCGCCGACCCCAGATGCCCGTAGATGAACACCCAGTTGAGCCCCGCGTTGAGCGCGTTGGCCCCCACGATCGTGAGCACGATCGGCGCCAGCTCGTGCATCGCCTGCAGGCTCTGACGCAACACCACGAAGGCGAGAAACGGCAGCACGCCCAGGATCGAGATCCGCACGTACGCCGCCGCGTCGGGTATGATCTCGGCCGGCTGGCGGGCCAGCGTGATCACCCGCGTGGCCGGCGCCATGACCGCGGCGCAGACCACGCTCAGCGCCACCGCCAGCAGCATCCCCCGCTGGATGCCGCGCGCCACCGCGGCGTCGTCGCGCGCGCCCACGGCCTGGGCCACGATCGGATCGAGCGCCATCAGCGTGCCCATGGCGAACACGATCACGTTGAAGAAGTAGATGTTTCCCAGCGCCACGGCCGCCAACGCCCGCGCCGACACATGACCGACCATGATCGAGTCGATCACGCCCATGCCCATCAGCCCCACCTGCACCACCACCACCGGCAGGGCCAGCGATACCAACGCCCGGAATTCGGTGCGCAGCGGGCTCGTGCCGTCGGCGGGCGGTCGGTTTGCGGCGGTTGCCATCCGGGGAATCTCGCAGGCCCGGTGCGCCGGTGCCACGCGGGCCCACCGCAATCGGGACAGATTGCGTTGACAAACCGTCCCGGCCCGTACTTCTTCCCCTGATACCTCCAGCCGTTCGGACCCCCGCATGCCGCGCTTTCGCACCGCCGCTGTCACCACGCTCCTGTTCGTCCCCATCGTCGCCGGCGGATTCCTGCTCCAGGAACCGCCGGCCCGCGCCAACGCGCGGCTGTTCGAGCAGGTGATGTCGCTCGTGGCCAACCAGTACGTGGACACCGTGCCGGTGCCCGACATCTACGCCAAGGCCGCGGCGGGACTGGTGCGGGAACTCGACGATCCCTACTCGCAGCTCTTCTCGCCCAAGGCCAGCGCCGATTTCGCGCGCGGCACCGGCGGCCGCTACGGCGGCACCGGGATGGTGCTCGGCGAGGATCCCGCCGGCACGTACGTGGCGCAGGTGTTCCCGCATACCCCGGCCGCCGACGCCGGCGTGCAGGAAGGCGATCGCATCACCGCCGTGAACGGCAAGAGCGTGATGGGCGTCTCCAGCGTCGACATCGCCACGAAGCTGCGCGGCGAAGTCGGATCCACCGTCGAGGTGACCTACGCGCGCCCGGGCGTGCCCACGCCCATCAAGCTCGCGTTCACGCGCCGCGAAGTGCACATCCCGGCCGTGCAGTACGCCACCGTGCTCGACCACAGCGTGGGCTACATCCCCATCCAGACGTTCAATGAGAACGTCGTGGAAGAGGTCACCGACGCGATCCGCAAGCTGTCGGCGCAGGGCGCCAAGGGCTTCGTCATCGATCTGCGCGGCAACGGCGGCGGCATCGTGGACCAGGCCCTGCAGCTGAGCAGCCTGTTCCTCAAGGATTCCCAGGAGATCGTGAGCGTGCGCTCGCGCAACGTGCCCGACGAGATCTCGCGGGCCGGCACGCAGCACATGCTGGTGGGCGCGCCGCTCGTGGTGATGGTCGACGGCGGCACCGCCTCGGCGTCGGAGATCGTGGCCGGCGCGCTCCAGGATCACGACCGCGCCCTCGTCGTGGGCACGACGTCGTTCGGCAAGGGCCTGGTGCAGTCCGTGTATGGCCCGCTCGACGGGGGCTACGGACTCAAGCTCACCACGGGCAAGTGGTACACCCCCAGCGGCCGCTCCATTCACCGGCCGCGCAAGCTCAACGACGCCGGCCAACTGGTGGAGACCCGGCCGGACTCGCTCGAGACCGACTCGGAGCGCCTGGCGCGTCCCAAGTTCCGTTCCGACGACGGACGCATCGTGTACGGCGGCGGCGGCATCACCCCCGACGTCGTGGTCCACGACGACACGCTCACCACGCTCGAACAGCAGTTCTTCCGGTCGCTGGCGCCCAAGGTGGGCGCCGTCGCCACCGAACTCGACGAGTATTCGCGCCAGCTCAAGGACAGCCTCAAGACGCCGACGCTGGAACTCAAGCCGGCCTGGCGCGCCGAGCTGCTGCATCGCCTGGACAAGCGGGGCGTGGTCATCGAGCCCAAGTTCGCCGCCGTCGGCGACTCGATCCTCATCCAGCAGCTCGCCGTGCGCACCGTGGGCAAGGCGTTCGGCGACGGCGTCGCCAAGCAGCTCACGCTGAACGAGGATCCCCAGCTCACCAGGGCGATCGACCTGCTCCGGCGCAGCGCCACGCAGTCGCAGCTGTTCACCGCCGCGCATACGCAGTAGTCCGGTGGGCGAGCACTTCCTGCGCGTCACGCGCACCGCGCGCTACCACACGCTCGGCGAGCCCGGGGCGCGCGTCCGAGAGGTCTGGATCGTCTGCCACGGCTACGGCCAGCTGGCCGGCCGGTTCCTGCGCCACTTCGCGCCCATCGCGCATCCGTCGCGTCTCATCGCCGCGCCCGAGGCGCTGTCCCGCTTCTACCTCGACCCCGCGCTCCCCCACAGCCCCGACGCCAAGATCGGCGCTACCTGGATGACCCGCGAGGACCGCGAGCATGAGATCGCCGACTACGTGGCGTACCTCGATGCCCTCGCCGCCACGCTCCTCGGCGGCGCCCACCGCTCGCGCGTGCGCCTCGTGGCGCTCGGCTTCTCGCAGGGCGTGTCCACGGTCATGCGCTGGCTGGCGCAGGGGCAGTCGCGCGCCGACCGGCTGATCGCGTGGTCGGGGAGCATTCCGCAGGACATCGACTTCGGCGCCGCGCGCGACCGGTTCGGGTCGGAGCCCGTGGCCTATGCCTACGGCGATCGCGACCCGTACTTCGGTGCGTCGCGGAACGCGCAGCAGATGGATCTCCTGCGCGGCGCCGGCATTCCCCTGGTCGCGGTGCCCTTTGCCGGCGGTCACGCAATCGACGCCGACACGCTCGTGCAGGTGGCGGGTCCGCCGCCCGACTGAGCGTCAGTCGCGCCGGCGGTCGATCAGCCGCTTGATGTCGCGCCGGTCCTTCTTGGTGGGGCGCCCCTTGTCCTCGAACACGAACGCCGCCGGCGCCAGGCGCAACTGCTCGGCCTGCCGCTGGCGCGCCGCCACCGACTCCGCGGTCTCCTCATACAGAACCTGGGCGTCGCGTGCCGAGCCGCGTCGCCCGGCCAGCGCGCGCACCACCAGCGAGTGCTCGTAGGGCCCGAGCCGCAGGCGCACCGTGTCGCCGGGCTGCACCAGCTTGGCCGGCTTCGCGCGGTCGCCGTTCACTTCCACCTTGCCGCCGGCCACGGCGTCGGTGGCCAGCGATCGCGTCTTGAAGAAGCGCGCCGCCCACAGCCACTTGTCGATGCGGATCTTTGACGCGTCGTCGGTCATGGCTGAACTATATCGCGCGCCACGCCGCGTGCGCACGCCCCCGTCCCCGCCGCTCCGGCTACTCCTCCGGGCCGCGGGTGGCCTGGACTCGTTCGAGAAAGCTCCGCTCCTCACGCTGGATCAGGCGCTTGGACTGCGCCATGGCAAAGTTCGCGCGCCCGTCGGGGTCCGCGCGCAGGCGGCTGCGGTACGCCTCGTACGCGGCGAGCGACGAGAACGAGATGAGCGCCCAGGCCACGTTGTTCGTTCCCTCGTAGGGCAGGAAGTAGCCGATCAGGTCCCCGCCGCAGCGGGGGATGATGCGCGTCCAGTTGGCCGCGTATTCGGCGAACGCATCGCGCTGGAAGGGGTCGATCTCGTAGCGGATGAAGCAGGTGATGGACACGGACGCTCCTGGCGTGAAGGGACGCACCCCGGCGATCGGCTGCAGCATAGCCGATTGCGCCACGCATATGGTTCGACTATTGTGGAACTATGGACGCCGCGCCGGATATCGTGCCGATCGCCAGGCTCATGGGCGACCGGGCCCGGGCCACGATGCTCATGGGGCTCATGACGGGCCGCGCCCTCACGGCAACCGAGTTGGCCCGGGCCGCGGGCGTGACCAAGCAGACGGCCAGCTCCCATCTCTCCAAGCTGGTCAAGGTGCGGTTGGTCGCCGTGGAGCGCGCCGGCCGCCACCGCTACTTCCGGCTGGCCAATCGCGACGTGGCCGCCGCGATCGAGCGCCTGATGGGGCTCGCCGGGCGCGTCGGCGCCGTCCACGTCAACTCGGGGCCGGCGGATCCGGGCCTCCGCAAGGCCCGGGTGTGCTACGACCACCTCGCCGGAGACCTGGGGGTGCTCGTCTTCGACCGCTTCAGAGAGCGCGGGTTTCTTCGCGGCCAGGGCCGCGCCCTGTCGCTCACCGCGGAGGGCGAACGGTTCTGCCTCGAGATGGGGATAGACGTCGCGGCGTTGAAGCGGGCCCGCCGGCCCCTCTGCCTGCCGTGCCTCGACTGGAGTGTTCGACGCCATCATCTGGCGGGCGCCCTCGGCGCCGCCATCCTGCGCCGGTGCTTCGCCCTCGGATGGGCGCGGCCGCACAGGACTACCCGGGTGGTCTCCTTCTCCGCCGTGGGGGAGCGGGCACTCCGCTCGACGCTCACCGGCCGCGGGTAAGGGGATCGCGGACCCATAAGTTGACATGTTACTGACCAGCAAGTAAGTTACCGCGTCGGCGAGGCTTAACCCACAGCCTCGCCCTCTTTTTGTCCTGTGCAGTAAATGACCGACTCGTCGGTTAGCCGTTACGTGTAAGGCATTGGAGGACACGATGGTTCAACCAGAACTCGCGCACGAACCCAAGTGGCGCCGGCTCCCCGAAGAGCGGCCGCGGCAGATCCTCGATGCCGCGTTCGCCACCTTTGCCGAGCACGGACTCGCCGACGCGCGGCTCGACGACATCGCCAAGCGCGCCGGCGTCTCCAAGGGCACCATCTACCTCTACTTCCAGAGCAAGGAAGAGCTGTTCCGCGAAGTCGTCCTCCATACCGTGGGCGACGCGATCGACGAACTCGAACGGCGCATCGCCGGCAAGACGGCCCTCGAGGATCTGCACTCGTTCATGGACGCCCAATGGCGCTTCATGTGCTCCGCCGCCTTTCCGCCGCTCCACCGCTGGGTGAACGCCGAGCTTCACGCTTTTCCCGACCTTGCCGACTTCTACGGCCGCCAGGTGTTCAGTCGCGGACGCGCGCTCCTGCGGTCGATTCTCGAGCGCGGCATGGAGCGCGGCGAATTCCGCCGCATGGATCCGGGCATGGCCGCCCGCATGCTCATCGCCCTCTTCGTCACCTACGGCAACTGGCGCCACCAGCCGGTGCTGTGCGACTCGATCGGCGGCAAGTCGGACCAGCAGCTGCTCGACGAGATCAAGCAGTTCTACCTCAACGCCATTCGCCCCGCGTCCGATGCGGCGGCCACGGATTCACCCTCATGAACGTCATCCTTCCCTCTCGCGCGCGCGCGCGTACCGCGCGCCCGTTGCTCGCCGCCCTGCTCCTGCTGCCGGCCGCGGCCGGCGCGCAGCAGCTCGCGCCCCAGCGGCTCTCGCTGGGCGACGCCGTGCGCATGGCGGCCCGGCAGAGCGCCCTCGTGGCCAGCGCCACGCTGCAGACGGCGGCGGCGCGGGCCCGCGTGGACCAGCAGCGCTCCAGTCTGCTGCCCAACTTCTCGGCGTCGGCCCTCGAGTCGGGGCACACGGTGAACTCGGCGACGTTCGGCTTCAACTTCCCCACGGCGCCCGGCCAGCCGCCGCTGCTCGATCCGCTCGGGCAGGTGATCGGGCCGGTGACCACCCTCGATCTGCGCGGCCGCATCTCGCAGACCCTGTTCGACGCCGGCGCGTTCGAGCACTATCGCGCGGCGCAGGCCAGCGCGTCCGCCGTGCGCGTGAACGAGAGCGCTGCCGCCGAGCAGGCCGCCACCCAGGCCGCGATGGCGTATCTGCAGGCGCTGCGCGCCGACGCGCAGCTCTCGGCGCGACTCGCCGATTCGTCGCTGGCCGTGGATCTGCTCGGCATCGCGCGCGATCAGCTGTCGGCCGGCGTGGGCGTGGCCCTCGACGTCACCCGGGCCGAGTCGCAGTTGGTGGGCGTCAGGGCGCAGCTCATCTCGGCGCGCAACGACCAGGCGCGGTCGCGCCTCAACCTGGCGCGCGCCGTGAATCTGTCGCTCGACACGCCGCTCGTGCTCACCGACTCGCTCGGCTCGCTGCCCGACGTGCCCGATGCCGCCGACCCGCAGGCGGCGGTGGAGGCGGCGCTCCGCGCCCGCCCCGACATCCGGGCGCTGGAACAGCAGCTCGCCGCCGAGCGCCTGCAGGTGCGCGCCATCCAGTCGGAACGGCTGCCCACGGTGGCGGCGTTCGGCGACGACGGCACGATCGGCATGCGGCTCAGCCACATGCTCGCCACGTACACGTGGGGCATCCAGCTCTCGGTCCCGATCTTCGACGGCATGCGCCGCGACAGCCGCGTGAGCGAGCAGCAGGCCAACATGCGCGACCTCGAAGTGCGCGAGCGCGACCTGCGCCAGCAGGTGATGGTCGACGTGCGCAGCGCGGTGCTCGACCTCTCGTCGGCCCGCCAGGTCGTGGATGCGACGCGCGAACGGTTGCGCCTGGCCGAGCAGGAAGTGGCGCAGGCCCGCGACCGCTTCCGCGCCGGCGTGGCCGGCAACGCCGACGTCATCACCGCGTCGCTGTCGCTCAACGCCGCCCGCACGCAGCTCATCGACGCCGAGACGTCGTACCAGGCCGCCCGCGTCGCGCTCGCGCGCGCCGAAGGCCGCACCACCTCGATCCAGTAGCCCGCGTCCCGATCGCCGTCACCACCACGAAACTCTCATAAGTACCGACCATGGCCACCTCACCGAATACCTCCGATCTCGACGCGACACCGACCGCCGGCAGCTCCCGGCGGCGCATCCTCATTCCCATCCTCATCGTAGCCGCGCTGGCCGGGCTCGGGTGGGCGTTCAATGCGTGGCGCTACGCCCGCGTCCACGAGTCCACCGACGACGCGCAGGTGGACGGCGACATGACGCCCGTCCTCGCCAAGGTCGGCGGCTACGTGCAGCGGCTCACGATCGACGAGAACGTCCACGTGGCCGGCGATTCGCTGCTCGTGCAGATCGACCCGGCCGAGTATCAGGCGCGCTTGGCGCAGGCCGAGGCCGACCTGGCCGCGGCGCGCGCCGCCGTGTCGGGTCCGCAGGGCGAGGGCCAGGCGCAGGCCATGGTGCAGGCCGCGTCCAGCCAACGGGCGTCGCTGCAGGCGCAGATCGGGGCTGCCCGGGCCAACCTCACCAAGGCCAACGCCGATCTGGCCCGGGCCCGGGAACTCGTGGCCAAGCAGATCGTGTCCAAGCAGCAGCTCGACGCCGCGCAGGCGGCGGCCGACGCGGCCGCGGCCACGCTGCAGGCGCTGCAACGCCAGCAGAGCGCGGCGGGGTCGAACATCACGGCCGCGCAGGCCGGGGTCAGGCTGGCGCAGGCGCGGTTGGCGGCGGCGCAGGCCGCGGTGGAGAACGCCAAGCTGCAGCTGTCGTACACACGCGTCACCGCGCCCATGGCGGGACTCGTCTCGCGCAAGCAGGTGGAGATCGGACAACTCGTCCAGCCCGGCCAGCCGCTGCTCACGATCGTCGCCGACACCGGCGTCTGGGTCACCGCCAACTTCAAGGAGACACAGCTCTCCGACATCCTGGTGGGCCAGCCGGTGGACATCGACGTCGATGCGTATCCGGGATGCGACGTCAAGGGCAAGGTCGAGAGCCTGAGCGCGGCCACGGGCGCCAAGTTCGCCCTGCTGCCGCCCGACAACGCCACCGGAAACTTCACCAAGGTCGTGCAGCGCGTGCCGGTTCGCATCGCCGTCACGCGCGGCTGCGGTCCCGATCATCCGCTGCGCCCCGGCATGTCCGTGGTGGCGCACGTCGTCACGCAATAGCAGCCGAGGCACCACCCGATGAAGGATTCGACCGGAACGGTCGACGACGGCGCGCGCATCATCGCCGGCGCGCGGGGCACGGCGCGCGTCGTGTTGCCAGCCGCGGCGTCTCAGGCCGTGGGCGACGAGGACCCATACAAGTACAAGTACATCATCGCCATCGCGGTCACGCTGGCGGCGGTGCTGGAGCTGATCGACACGTCGATCGTGAACGTGGCCATTCCCCACATGATGGGGAACCTCGGCGCCACGCTCGACGAGATCTCGTGGGTGTCCACCGGCTACATCATCGCCAACGTGATCGTGATCCCGATGTCGGGGTGGCTGTCGTCGTACTTCGGCCGCAAGCGCTACCTCACCGGCTCCATCGCGCTGTTCGTGTTCGCGTCGTTCATGTGCGGCGCGGCGACCTCGCTGGGCGGGCTCGTGCTCTGGCGCGTGGTCCAGGGACTGGGCGGCGGCGCGCTGCTGTCCACCGCGCAGACCACGCTGTTCGAATCGTTCCCGCCGGAGGAGGTGGGCATCGGCCAGGCGATGTTCGGCGTGGGCGTGATGGTGGGCCCGACGATCGGCCCCACGCTCGGCGGCTGGATCGTGGACAACTACAACTGGCCCTGGATCTTCTACATCAACGTCCCACTCGGCATTCTGGCCGGGTTCATGGTGTACACGTACGTCCACGACGCCGCCCACCAGGCGCGCGCCACGAGCATCGACATCCCGGGCATCGCGCTGCTCGCCACCTGCGTCGGCTCGCTGCAGTGGATGCTGGAGCGCGGCGAGCGCTACGACTGGTTCGATTCCCGGTTCGTGACCGTGCTGTGCGTGGTCTCCGTGACCTCGTTCGTGTTGCTCATCTGGCGCGAACTCACGGCCAAGGAACCGGTCATCAACCTGCGCGTGCTCAAGAGCCGGCAGCTGGCCGCCGGCGTGAGCATCGCCGCATTCCTGGGACTGGCGCTGTTCGGGTCGGTGTTCGTGCTCCCCGTGTTTCTCCAGCAGTTGCACGGGTTCACGGCCAACCAGACGGGCCTGGTCATCCTGCCCGGCGCCATCGCGTCGGCGATCACCATGGCCTGGGTGGGACGCAACGCCAACTGGCTGGACGCGCGCGCCACGGTCACGATCGGCGCGCTGTTCTTCTTCCTCTCGATGTGGCAGCTCTCCACGCTCACGCTCGACGCCGGGCGCGGCGATCTGTTCTGGCCCCTCGTGTGGCGCGGTGTGGGACTTGGCCTGATCTTCGTGCCCCTCACCAACGCCACGATGGCCGAACTCGCCACCCGGGACCTGGCGCAGGGCACGGGCATGTTCAACCTCACGCGCCAACTGGGCGGATCGCTGGGCATCGCGATCATGGCCACGCTGCTCACGCGATTCACGACGATCGCCAAGGCCGGCGTCACGGAGCATGTGACGACCATGGACCCGCAGTCGCTCGGCCGGCTCCACGCCCTCACCCAGGCGATGATCGCCCGGGGCGCGGCGCCGCTCGTGGCCCATCAGCAGGCGCTCGCCATCCTCGACTACCAGATCACGGCGCAGGCCAGCGTGCTCGCGTTCTCCAAGATCTACCTCCTGAGCGGCGCGCTGCTCCTGTCGTCGCTGCCGCTGCTCTTCTTCTTCCATACCGGCAAGGCGCGCACCACGGTGCGCTCCATGCACTGATCGCGCAGGCCCCTCGACGGGCAACCCCGGATGGGATAATGTGATGCCCATGCCGGAACCACGACATCACTGGATCGTGCGCGTCACGCATTGGGTGAATGCGTTTGCGCTCACCATCATGGTGGCCAGCGGCCTGCGCATCTTCGACGCGTATCCCGCGTTCGCGCGCAAGGGCGAGACGTTCTGCTGCTACCCGTTCGCGGGCAAGATCATCCCCGTGGGGCTCACCTTCGGCGGCTGGCTGGCCGGCGCCAGGAATTGGCACTTCGCCATGATGTGGCTGCTCGCGCTCAACGGGCTCGTGTACCTCGGGTTCATCTATCTGCACGGCGAGTGGCGCGACCTCGTGCCGCGCCGCGGCCAGCTGCGCGACGCCTGGGAGATGGCCCGGTTCTACGTCTTCGCGCGCCCGGACCATCCGCGGCAGGGCAAGCACAACGCGCTGCAGCGCGCCACGTACTTCGCCCTTCCGCTGTTCGGCATCGCGGCCGTGGTGTCGGGCATCGCCATCTGGAAGCCGGTCGAACTGGGCTGGCTCACCAGCATCCTCGGCGGTTATGTGTGGGCGCGCTACTGGCACTTCCTGGCCATGGTCGCGCTCGTCGTGCTGTCGCTGGCGCACGTCTTCATGGTGTTCGCCGTCGATCCGTACGCGCTCCGCGCGATGACCACCGGCGGCTACAACCGCGACCGATCGCCCGAAGCGCGCAACGCGCGCCCCTTCTGGTGGAAGCGGCCGCCCGCCGCCGCGCCCGCGGCGCTGCCGCCGGAGGCGGAATGACCATCGACCGCCGCCGTTTCCTGCAGCTCACCGGCGCGTCGCTCACCGCGGCGTTCTTCGCCGCGTGCGATTCGCAGGGCCCCCACGCCGCCCAGCCGCTGCTCCGGTTCGCCGAGCGCAGGAACGAGACGGTGGAGCGCTGGCTGTTCCGGCATACGTCCATGGACCGCGCGCCGCGCGGCGCCGCGCTGGCCGGCGCCGCATTTCCCGAGTACTACATCTCGGACGACGTTCCCGTCTGGGACGAGAAGACGCGCGGCCCCTGGACGCTGGAGATCGGCGGACTCGTGGACCGCCCGCTCACGCTGTCGCACGACGATCTGCTCCGCCTGCCGCGCGTCACGCAGCGCGTGAATCATTACTGCGTGGAAGGGTGGACGGCCGTGGCCGAGTGGACCGGCACGCGCGTCTCGGAGATCGCCAAGCTCGTCGGCGTGCATCCCGACGCCAGGTACGTGGACTTCGCGTCGTTCGACGACGACTACCATGAGAGTTGGGATCTGGCCAGCGCCATGCACCCGCAGACCCTCATCGCGTACGGCATGGACGGCAAGCTCCTCGCGCCGGCGCACGGGGCGCCCGCCCGCGTGCATTCCCCCGTCAAGCTCGGGTACAAGAACACCAAGTACCTGGTCCGCGTGCAGTTCATGGCCGAGCGGAATGGTGGGTATTGGAGTGATCAGGGCTACGAGTGGTACGGCGGCACGTGAGCCGCCGGATGTTTCTCCCGTTGCCGACTTGCGGCTCGCTCCGCCCCGCGCTCCCGCGCGTGCCTTAACGCTTTGCTCACGCCGGCGTCTCCCTTCACGAACGCCGCGCGACAATGTGCGGCACGGGAACCAGGGGGATGTATGCGAAAGTTCAATGCGATGATCGCCGGTGCGGCGCTGGTCTGCGGAGTGGCGGCGGTGGCCGCCGCCCAGCGCCCCGGCCCGATGGGGCCCATGCAGGGCCAGGGAAGGGGCGGGCGCATGGGAGCGATGATCACCCGCCAGCTGTTCCGCGGGATCACGCTCACCGACGCGCAGAAAGCGCAGATGCAGAAGCTGCGCGACGGCAACCGCGCGCAGATGCAGACGCTGGGCAAGTCGGCGCAGGCCGACCGCGAGGCGCTGCGTACGGCGCGCGAGCAGGGCGACACGATCGCGCTCCGCGCCGCGCGCCAGAAGATCGAGGGCGATCGCAATCGGGCCATCGCGTACCGCGGCCAGCTCCAGCAGAGCGTGCGCGGCGTGCTCACGGCCGATCAGCAGAAGCAGTTCGACGCCAACCGGACGCGCGTTGGCCAGCGCGTGGCCATGGCGGGCCGCGCCATGCGGCAGGAGCGCATGCGCTTTCGCCACCAGGCCATGATGCGCGCGTTCATGCCGCACCGCGGCGGCTTCGGGCCGGGCCGCGGGGAATTCGGGCCGGGCGCGCGGTGGAACCAGCGCGGTGGTCCGGGCATGATGGGGCCCGGCAGGATGGGCCCGGGCGGCATGGGCCCGTCGCAGCAGCGCGGCTTCGGTCCGCCAGGTGCCCGCGGTGGATTCGGGCCCCAGCGCCGCGACTCCACCAAGGTACCGCCGCCCGCGCCGCCCACGGGCGGCTGACCGGACGGGATAGACGGGGGTGGGACCACGAAGGGCTCGCGTTTCCGCGAGCCCTTCGTGCATCAGCCTACCAACCCGGCGCCATCTGCACGCCCACCACCCAGCCCTTGCCCGGGCGCTGGAACGGATGCGCGATGTACGTCTCCAGAATCAGGTAGCCGAGCACGTTCACGCGGGCCGTGATCCCCGTACTGAATACCGGAATGTGATCCACGCAGTTCACGAACTGGCTGGTGGCCTGCGCGGCCGGGCTCGAGCAGCTCGCCGGGATGTTGTTGGCCGTGGTCGCAATCCGCCAGTCGGGCGGCTGCGACGCCGAATAGGCGATGCCGCCGTCGAAGAACGGCGCGATCTCCACCGGCAGGAACGAGGTGGGAAACAGCCCGAACTGCTGCGAACCGAACAGCGGAATGCGGAACTCGAGATTGAACACGTCCACTCGACTGCCCAGCAGGCGGTCGAACACCGGGCACGCGTTGGACGCTCCATTGGCCACGCACTCGTTCACGCCGTACGACCCGTATCCGTACCCGCGGATCAACGTTTCCTCGCCCAGGTACAGCGGATAGATCTGCCCGGTGCCGTAGGCCTCGGCGTCTCGTCCGTACCGGCCGTAGTGCATGCCGCGCATGGCGAGCGTGAATGGCTGCATGAAGAAATACCGCCGGTAGTCGGCCAACAACCCCTGGAAATTCAGCTGTCCGACCGTGGGGTTGAATTCCAGCCGCCAGCGGTCGCCCGACACGGGCCCGGTGTACGCCGAATACGAGTTGTCTTCCACGAGCGCGATGTCGGCCTGCGCGTAGGAACTGGACGGGTATCCCACGCCGGTGGTCCGCGCTTCGTCCACCACCTGATTGCCCACCAACGTGAACCGGTCGATCTCCTGATCGTAGCTCAGCCGCGTGCCCGACACGCCCAGCTCCACGCGGCGCGTGGTCGAGAACGGATACTGCGTGTTGAACGACACCTGGTCGATGTAGATGCGCTGCAGAATCTGATAGTAGTTGAGCGCGGGGATGCCGCCGGCCGCCACGGTGTCGGAGAGGCCCGTGTAGCCGGTGAGATACGGGACGTGCTCCACGCCCACTGCCCAGTTCCACCGGTGCTTCAGATTCTGGTAGTACACCGCGCCGCCGATGTCCTTGACGGTGCCGTTGGCCTGCAACACGGTGGTGATCTGGCGGTCGCTCAATTGATCGCCCCACAGCGCCGCGATGCCGCCGGCCACGCCGGTGCCGAAATAGCCGCCCGTCTGCACGCCGATGCTCGGCTGGCTGATGGCGTCGAGCGAGAACGACGAGTGATACGGATGGGTGGTGAATGCGTTGCCCGACGGCAGGCCATTGAGCGGATCGTTGAGATACGCCGTCACCGTGTTGCTGCCCGGCAGGTCGCCCGGCGGCAGGATGCTGGCCACGTTCACCGCCGACGTCGGCTGCACCGGCAGTCCCTTGGTGGCGTCGGCGTCCAGCCCGTACACCGCATAGCCCTGGCCCTGGAACACCGTGAACAGCAGCCGGCCCGTGGTGGGCGACACCGTGATCGCCGGCGACTCCTCGGTGATGCCGCTCACGCCGGTGGCCACCTTGGTCACGCGCGTCACCGCGCCCGTGGCGAGCGTGAGCCGGTACACGTCGCTGAACCCGTCCTGGTTGGACACGAACAGCAGATGCTGCCCGTCGGGCGTGTACTGCGGATTGATCTCCTTGGCGTTCGGGAACGGCGCGTACACCGTCACCGGTCCGCCGTTCACGCTGATCGTCGCCAACTGCAGCGGCGAGTACGTCAGATTCTGGAAACTGGTCTGCGGACCGCGGTCGCTGGAGAACGCGATCGTCTGGCCGTCGGGAGAGAACTCCGGCATGAAGTCGGCGTAGCGATCATTGGTCAGCTGCCGCACCTTCTCGGTGGCCAGGTCGAGCACGTAGATGTCGCTGATGCCGCCCTGCATGCCCGACAGCGCCATCTGCTTGCCGTCGGGCGACCACGAGATGCCCGTCACCGCGCCCACGTCGGTGATCGAGATCCGGCGCGCGATCTGCGAATTCTCCACGTTGAGAATGGCGATGTCGTTCTTGCCGTTCTCATCCACGATGAACGCGAACTGCTTGCCGTCGGGCGACCAGGCGCCGCTGGAATTGATGAAGTTCAGGGCGTCGAAGTGCGGATCGCTGGACGGCGCCGCCAGCTTCTTGATGATCCGCCCCGTCTTCGCGTCGGCCACGTACAGGTCGATGCTGAACAGCCCGCGCGACGAGAAGAACGCCACGTACTGGCCGTCCGGGCTGATCACGGGCGACACGTTCATGTCCCCGCTCTTGCGCCCCGTCTGCAGCACCGGCTGCCCGGCGTCCTGCGGCTTGGTGCGCCCCACGAGCTGCGACGTATACAGCGCCTTGTTGGCGTCGGCCCAGTCCTTGCCCAGCGAATCGGGCGTCTCGCCCAACACGCGCGTGATCGCGTTGTCCAGACCCAGCCGCAGCGACGTGCGGTACACGTCCACCACCGCCCGCTCACCCCAACGGCCGGCCACGTACGCCCACAGGGCCTGGCCGTACCGGTACGGGAAGTACCTTGGGTCGGTGTTCAACTGCTTGATGGTGGGGAACGAGTCGCGCTCCACCGCGTCGCGCATCCACATCGCCGTCAACTCGCTGTTCCGGCCCAGCGAGAAGTACTCGGCCATGCCCTCGATGAGCCAGCCGGGCAGCGTGCTCATCCGCGCCAGGCCGTTCACGTCCCCGTTCTCCGCGATGTCGTACTGGAACACGTGCACCAGCTCGTGGCCGATCACGTGGTCGTTGTCGAAGTAGCTCCCCTGGAACGGCATCACCACCCGGGTGCGCATCCCCTCCGTCACGCCCTGCTCGCCCTGGTCCGGGGAGTCCTGCACCACGTTGGTCTGCTCGAAGTCCGAGTGATCGGCATACAGCACGATCGACTTGCGGTCGAACTGGTGGGAGAAGGTCTCGGAGTGGCGCGTGTACCAGCGCTCCGCCATCCGCCCCAGATCGTGCGTGGCCAGCGACTCCGCGGGATAGTAATAGATGTCGAAGTGCGGGGTCTTGAGCACCCTGAAGTTGAAATTGTCGTACTGGACCTTGTTCCGGCCGAAGTACTGGGCAGAGGCGCTCTGGACCCCGCCCAGCGCGACCAGCGCGAGGCCGAGGACCACCGGACGCGTGAGCGAACGAATCATTGAAGCCCCGCGGTCGAACCGCTTGATGTGGACGTCATCGCCGTGCTGTGCATGATCCCCTGCTGAATACCGGACGCCGCGCGCCGGGGCAAGGGGCACCGGTGGAACAAAAATGTGGTACGCCGAACTTCCCTCAAGGTGCCCGAGCGGGCGGGGATTGCCCGGATGCCGCCGCCCGACGAACGTACAACCCGCGGCCGCCCCCTCCGCCACCCCCATGCGAAATTCCGAACATTCGGTACCGCCCCGAGCACCCCATCCGTACCGGCCCACCCTGTCCGACCGGCACGGGCCAGACGCCTGGTTGATCCTCAAGGCCGCTGGCTGGAGCGCGCTCGGGGCCCTGATGTTCATTCCGGTGGCGGCCAATCACAACCCGACCGGCCTCCCGCCCGTTGTTTTCGTGCCGCTCTGCGTCCTGCTCGCATGGGTGGGGCTCACAGCGCTCTCGCTCGCCCTCATCGGACCGGGCGTGGCCGTGGCCAGGTTCTACCTGAATCCGAGCGGAGCCAGCACGCCGTACCAGGAGCAGTTCTCCGCCGAACAGGCACTGGTGATGAAAGGCCAGCTGCCCCTGGCGCTCGCATCGTTCGAGCGACGCATCGCGGCCGATCCGCTCGGCATCCCGGTGCGCATCCGCGCCGCGGAACTGTACGCCACACTCGCCGCCAACCCCGCCCGCGCCGCCGAGCTTTTCCACGAAGTGCAGCGCCTTCCCGGCCTCTCATCCGGCGACGATATGTACGTGGGCAACCGCCTCGCCGACCTCTACCTCGGGGCGCTCGGCACCCCCTCGCGGGCGCTCGTGGAGCTGCGGCGCTTGGTCGATCGGTATCCCGGCTCACGCGTCGCGCCCCAACTGCGGCAGGCGATCGCCGATCTGAAAGCCCGGCACGTGAGCGACGACCGCCCCGCCTAGTCCACGTCGTCGCGCCGGTCACGTTTGCGCTTGCCGCGATGGCGCTTGGCCTCCAGCCGCCGCTCCACCGATGCCCGCGTAGGACGCGTGGGCCGCCGCTTCCTGGGCACCACCAGCGCGCGGCGCACCACGCCCGCCAGCCGCTCTTCGGCTGCCTCCCGATTCTGCGCCTGGCTCCGGCGCTCGCTGGCCACCACGCGTAGCGTCCCGTCCGTGGTCAGGCGCGAGGCGAGCGCCGTCAGCAACCGCGCCCGCTGATCGTCGGTGATGGCGCGCGACCGCGCCACGTTCCACTCCACCGCGACGCGCGTGGACGAGGTATTCACGTGTTGCCCGCCCGCGCCGCCGGCCCGCGACGCGCGCACCTCCAGCTCGTGCCGCGGAATGGCCACCGACGCGTTCACGGAGAGGTCAGTCCGTTCCGGCATCGTCGCCCTCGGCGTCGGGGTGCACCCGCAGCGCCGCCACGCGGCGCCCGTCCATCGCCACCACCTCCAATTCACCGCCCGGATACGGCGCCCGGTCGCCCACGCGCGGCACGCGCCCCAGCCGCGCGAACGTGTACCCGCCGATCGTCTGCCAATCGCCATCGGGAATGGGCAGCTGGTGTTCGCCTCGCACGTGCTGCAGCGACAGCGAGCCCGCCAACTCCAGCACGCCGTCGGTCTCGATGGCCGAGCGCGTGGCCACGTCGTGTTCGTCGTTGATGTCGCCGATGACCTGTTCCACCAGGTCTTCGAGGGTCACGATGCCCGCCGTGCCGCCGTACTCGTCGAGTACCACGGCGATGTGGGCGCGCGTCTTGCGCAGATCGTCGAGCACGCGCTGGGCCGGGCGGGTGTCGGGCACGAACAGCGTCTCGCGCAGGTAGCGCGCCAGCGAGAAGGACGTGCCGGTTTCGTGCAGCCACAGGTCCTTGGCCAGAAACACGCCCACGATGTCGTCCAGCGACTCGGCGTAGACCGGGTATCGCGAGTACCGCTCGCGCCGGAGGACGTCGTGCACCTCCTCCTCGGTGGCGGTGAGCCGCAGCGCGGTGACCTCGGTGCGGGGGCGCATCACCTCGCGCACGCGCTGGTCGCGGAACTGGAGCACGCCGGCCAGCATCTTGGCGCCGGCGTCGGTGGCCGAATCGCCGTCGCGGGGGCTCACGGGGGCGTCCGGGATCCCGAACATGCCCCGAATCCAGCGGTCCATCCGTTGGAACATCGAGCGGAGGAAGGCGGGTCTCACGGGCGGGCTCGCCAGCCTGGCGGTGGGGGAAACTTCTGTACCAGAGGATCGTCCAAGGCTATAGCAGAATGCCAGAGTTGTTCCAAAACGGAATTCCTTGCACTTTGCAATGAACCAAACTCCTGTGCGCTCCCCATCCAGAGTTGAACCCGCGCCGCTCCAGGCCATGCTCGACCCACGCTATCTGCTGCGGTGGGTCTATCTGGTTCGGTTCTCGGTGGCCAGCGCGATCTTCATCGCCGGCGTGGTGAACTGGGCCACGCAGGAAACGGATGCCAGCAAGCTCACGGTGGTCACGGTCACCTTCGCGCTGGTCACCGTCTTCACGCTAGCGTCGTTCGTGTACAGCGAAATATACCGAAAGCCGCTCGGCAAAACGTTTCTCTACGTCCAGAGCATCATCGATCTGCTGTTGGTGACGGTGGTGGTGCACGTGACGCCCGGGGTGGGTGAATCGGGCGGCGTCTCACAGTTCTCGGCCCTGTACATCCTGGTCATCGCCGCGGCCACGCTCATGCTCCCGGTGGGCGGCGGGCTGCTCGTGGCGGCCCTGGGCATCGTGCTGTTCTTTGCCGACACGGTGTTCGGCGTGAACGTGGTCATGCACAGCGGCATCGTGTGGGCGCAGTTGGGCGTGTTCGCCGCGGTCTCGGTGGGCAGCGCCATTCTCGCCTCGCAACTGCAGAAGGCCGGCGAGGGCAAGGAGATCCTGGTCGCGGCCCTGGAGCACGCGCGATTGCAGGCCGCCGACATCCTGCGGAACATCCAGAGCGGCGTGTTGACCATCGATTCGAGCGGCCACCTGCTGTACGCCAACCCCAAGGCGCAGGGGCTGCTCGGCGTGCCCTTCGACACGGCGCTGGGCGAGCCAGTGCTCGACCGCATCGCGGCCGCGGCCCCCGAGTTGGCTCAGGCACTGCGACGGTCGGTGGCCGACCGCATCCGCACCACGCGGGCCGAAGGAATCGTGACCACGGCGTCCAAGCGGTTCCCGATCGGCGTGACCACCACCTATACCGAAGGCGACGGGCTGCGCACCGATCGCACGGCGACGGCGATCTTCCAGGACATCTCCGACCAGAAGCGCCTCGAGACGCTGCGCCTGCGCGCCGAACGCCTCGAAGGCGTTGCCGAACTGAGCGCGTCGCTGGCCCACGAGATCAAGAATCCGCTGGCGTCCATCCGGAGCGCCGTGGAGCAGCTGGCCGGCATGCCGCAGGAATCGGAGGACGGGCAGACGCTCAGCCGGCTCGTGCTGCGCGAGTCCGACCGCCTGTCCCGCCTGCTCACCGAGTTCCTGGACTTCGCGCGCGTGCGCGTGGCGCGCACCGGCGACGTGAAGCTGGCCGACATGGTGCGCGGCGCGGCGCGGCTGGCCGAAGCCCATCCCGAGGAACAGGGGCGCAACCGCGTGGTGTGCGTGGTGCCCGAGGACGACGACCTGTCGGTGCAAGGCGACGAGGATCTCCTGCACCGCGCGATCTTCAATCTGCTGCTGAACGCCATTCAGGCCTCGCCCGAGGGGGGCGTGGTGAAGATCGAGGCGACGGCGATGAGTCCCGACCAGCTCCCGCTGGGCGTGCGCTACGAGGCGGGCAGCGTATCGGTGCGGGTGAGCGACGAGGGACCGGGCATTCCGCTCGAGATCCGCGACCGCCTGTTCGATCCCTTCTTCACCACCAAGCCCGGCGGGAGCGGCCTCGGTCTGGCCGTCGTGCACCGGGCGATCGAGGCGCATCGCGGCATGGTGTTCCTCGACAGCGGGCCGCGCGGCACCACGTTCACCGTGATCCTGCCGCGCACCCAGACCGCTTCCGGAGACACCGCGTGAGCACCAGAGTCGTGGAGCATCCCCCCAACGTCCTCGTCGTGGACGACGAAGCCGGCATCCTCGAGTCGCTGCGCATCCTGCTGCGCCACGAGGGATTCGAACCGCACCTCGCGCTCGGCGGCAACAAGGGCCTCGAGATGCTGGCCGCGATGTCGCCGGACATCGTCCTCACCGACATCCGCATGCCCGGGGCCACCGGCGTCGAGATCCTCGCCGCGGCGCGGCAGAACGACCCCGACGTGCCCGTGATCCTGATGACGGCCCAGGCCACGCTGCAGTCGGCCATGCAGGCGGTGAACGAGGGCGCCTTCTATTACATCCAGAAGCCGTTCCGCAACGACGAGTTGATCGCCATCCTCAAGCGCGCCGCCGAGCACCGGCAGCTGCGCGTGGAGAACAAGTCGCTCAAGCAGGAGATCAAGCGACGCGATCGCCATCATGGTGACCGCCCGGTGGGCAACAGCAAGCCGTGGATCGAAGTGCTGCAGTTGGCCGAGACGGTGGCGCCCACCGAGAGCACGGTGTTGATCCAGGGCGAGTCGGGCACGGGCAAGGAAGTCGTGGCGCGGTACATCCATGAGCTGTCCACGCGCACCGGCGGGCCGTTCCTGTCCATCAACTGCGGGGCGTTGCCCGAGAGCCTGCTCGAGAGCGAACTGTTCGGCCACGTGAAGGGATCGTTCACGGGCGCCGTGAAGGACAAGTCGGGGCTGTTCGCCGCCGCCGCCCGGGGCACGTTCTTTCTCGACGAGATCGGCGAGACCACGCCGGCCACGCAGGTCAAGCTGCTGCGCGTGCTGCAGCACCGCGAGGTGATCCCCGTGGGCGCCACCGACGCCGAGCCGATCGATGTGCGGCTGATCGCCGCCACCAATCGCGATCTCGAGGAGGAGATCAAGGTGGGGCGGTTCCGCAGCGACCTGTACTACCGGCTCAACGTGATCCTCTTCCATCTGCCGCCGCTGCGCCAGCGCCGGGACGACATCCCACTGCTCGTGGATCACTTCCTGCAGCGCATCGCGCAGGCTCGCGGCGAGGCGCCCAAGCATCTCGACGCCGATGCCCTCGAGGTGGCGCAGGGGTACGCCTGGCCCGGCAACGTGCGCGAGTTGGAGAACGCGCTGGAGCGCGCCGCCATCCTCACCACCGGCGAGACGATCGGCGTGAGCGGGTTGCCCGAGCGGGTCACGCAACGCAACGCCGAGCCGCTGGTGGCGTCGCGCACGCCGGCCAATCCCACGCTCGAGGCCGTGGAGCGGGCGTACATCATGTGGGTGCTCCAGACGGAAGGCGGCAACAAGTCGCGCGCCGCCGAGGCCCTGGGCATCGATCCGTCCACGCTCTATCGGAAGCTCTCCCGGTACGGGGTCGAGGTGTGACCGCGGGGGCCGAGGAGGTGGAACCGTCGCCTGCGTCCGCGGCGCTCGGCTGGCCGGCGGGGCTGGTGCGCCTCACTGGCTGGCTGGCGCCGGTGATCGTGCTCGTGCTGGCGGCGCGCGCCGTCAACCCGTTTCCGGTGGGCGCGGTGCCCGACGAAGCGGTGTACGTGGTGCTCGGCAAGGCGCTCGCCACGGGGCAGGGATACCGGTATCTGAATCTTCCCGGCGCGCCCGCGGCCACGCACTTCCCGCCGGGCTACCCGGCCCTGATCGCGCTGCTCTGGCGCATGGCGCCCACGTTTCCCGCCAACGTGCTGCTGTTCAAGCTCGTCAACGCGCTGCTCGTGGCCCTGGTGGCCGTGGGCGTGGCGCAGTGGGCGCGCCGGCGGTTCGACTGCTCGCCGATGGCCGCGAGCGTGTTCGCGGTGGTCTCGGCAGCCGCCGTGCCGATGCTCGTGCTGAGCGCGCTCGTGATGTCGGAGCCCCTCTTCCTGGCGCTGCTCGTGCCGGTGCTGCTCGTGGCCGAACGGGCGGTGGACGGACGCGGCCCCGCCGCCGCTGATGCGCGCCTGGCCGCGTTCGCCGGACTGCTCGCGGGCGCGCTCACCCTCGTGCGCGGGCTTGGCCTGGCGCTGGTGGCGGCCGTGGTGATGGCCCTGCTCGCGCGCCGCCGCGTGCGCGACGCACTGCTGGCGGGCAGCGCCGCCCTTCTCGTCATGCTGCCCTGGCAGTGGTGGGTGCACATGAACGCCACCGCCGTGCCGGCACCCATCCGGGGCACCTACGGACCGTACGGCGCCTGGCTGGCCGACGGCTGGCGCCTTGGCGGTGCCGCGTTCGTGGCCGGGACCGTGCGCGGCACCGTGGGCCAGGTGGCCGCGTTGCTCGCCACGCTGGCGGCCCCATCGGCGCCGCGCGCCGTCGTGCCCCTGGCGCTCGGCGCCCTGCTCGCGCTCGCCGCCGCCGGCGCATGGCGCATGTGGCGCGCGGCCCGCGTGAGCGCGCTCTTTCTCGGGTTCTATGTCGCGATTGTGCTGGTGTGGCCGTACGCGCCGGCGCGGTTTCTGTGGGGCATCTGGCCGCTGCTGCTCGCCCTGCCCCTGCTCGGCGTCGTGGCCCTCTGGCGGTGGTGCCCCGCAGGGCGCGGGGCGCGGGTGCTGCGCGCCTGCGTCCTCGCGGTGGCCGCGCTGCCGGCCATGGGGTACACGGTGTATACCGTGAAGGGGTATCGCGGCAGCTGGTGGGCCAATATTCCGCGCCAGCGTGGCGCAACGCTGCGTGCCGTGGTCTTGGGAGTGAAGGAATACGCCACGCCCACCGCGACGCTATCCGCCGAGGACGATGCGGCGATCTACCTGTACACCGGCCACCCTGCGGTCCCGTTCTACTCGTTCAGCGCCACGGATTTCTCGCACCCGCCCACGATCACCGAGGGCGCCGGCATGCTGCGGGCGATCCTGGCGGCGTACGCCATTGACGACGTCGTGGTGACGACGTCCGATCAGCGCGACATCGCGCAGACGCTGGTCGCGCAACACCCGCCCGAGCTTGCCCTGCGGGACAGCTTTCCCGGCGGACTGGTCTATTCCCCGATCCCGAGATGACGATGTCCGTCCCCGACGTGCCCACCGGATCCCGCGTCCCGGGAGGGCTGAGCCCCGCCGCCCGCCGAACGCCGCTCACGCCGCTCGACATGAATGCCTGGCGCCTGTCGGTGCTCATCCCCGTGTACAACGAACTGAACACCATCGAGACGATCCTCGACCGGGTGCACGCCACGCCCCTGCCCAAGGAGATCGTCTGCGTGGACGACTACTCCACCGACGGCACCCGCGAACGGCTCCAGCAGCTGCACGCGGAAGGCCGCATCGACCGGCTGATCCTGCAGCCGCACAACATGGGTAAGGGCGCCGCCATCCGCACCGCGCTCGCCGCCAGCACCGGGCACGTGGTGATCGTGCAGGACGCCGACCTCGAATACCACCCGTCCGATTGGCCGGTGCTGCTCGCCCCGATCATCGACGGGCGCGCCGACGCGTCGTTCGGCTCGCGGTTCCTCGGCGGCCCCCACCGCGTGCTGTACTACTGGCACTCCGTGGGCAACCGCATGCTCACCACGTTCAGCAACATGCTCACCAACCTCAACCTCACCGACATGGAGACCTGCTACAAAGCCATGCGCGGTGACCTGGCGCGCTCGCTGCGGCTCACCGCCAACCGGTTCGGGTTCGAGCCCGAAGTCACCGCCCGCCTCGCCCATGCCAAGGCCCGCATCTTCGAAGTGCCGATCAGCTATTCCGGCCGCACCTACGCCGAAGGCAAGAAGATCAACTGGAAGGACGGCGTCGCCGCGTTCTGGCACATCCTCAAATACAACCTGTTCGAATGAAACGCCGCACCTGGTGGATGCTCGCCGCGAGCATCGGTCTGCTCTCGTTCCTCGCCTCGTTCACGTCGCTGGCCAACCAGTTCGCCTACGACGACGTCTACGTCATCCAACGGGACGATCGCCTGCACTCGCTGGCGCACTGGTGGCACTTCTTCGCCGACTCGTACTGGTCCAAGGCGTGGGGCGGCGACGGCTACCGTCCGCTCACCATCCTCGGCTTCGCCGTGCAGTGGGTGCTGGGGCACGGATCCCCCGCCATCTTCCACGCCACGAACGTCGGGCTCTACATCGCCATGTGCGTCGCGGTGTACTGGGTGCTCTCGGGCGTGCTGCCCACCGTGCCGGCGTGGATCGCCGCCGCGCTGTTCGCCGTCGACCCGCTGCACGTCGAGGCCGTAGGCAACATCGTCGGCCAGTCGGAACTCACCGTGGGGCTCCTGCTCACCGTGGCCATGGGGCTCTACGTGTACGGTCGCCAGTTCGGGCCGCTCTCCGTGGGCCGCATGATCGCGATCGCCGCCTGCTACGCGGCCGCCATGCTGTTCAAGGAGCACGGCATCACGCTGGTGGCGCTGGTGGTCGTGGCCGAGATGACGGTGGTGCGCGATCCGCGCCCGCTCTGGGACCGCCTGGTGGCCATGCGCCCGTTCGTACTCGGCCTCACGGCCGTCGCCCTCGCGTTCCTGTGGGCGCGGGGCGTGGTGCTGCCCGGCAGCTTCGAGGGGTTCCATCCGTTCGTGCCCTTCCAGGGACTCCACCTCTCCAACACCAATCGCATCCTCACGATGATCGGCGTGGCGCCGCAATGGGGACGCCTCTTCCTCTGGCCCGCGCACCTGACCACCGAGTACGCGCCGCCGTACATCGAGATCGCCCAGGGCGTGAGCATCACGCAACTGCCCGGCTTTCTGCTCATGATCGGCGTGATCGGTCTCACGTTCGCGCTCCGCAAGCGGATCCCCGCCGCCAGCTTCGGCCTCGGCTGGCTCATCGTCGCCATGTCGCCGGTGAGCAACATCGTCGTGCCGGCCGGGTTCCTCATCGCCGAGCGCACGCTGCTCTTTCCCAGCGTGGGCGTGGCCATCTTCGTGGGATCGCTCATTCCGCTGGTGTACGAATGGCTCTCGGCGCGGCGGCTGGCCCTGACCGGCGCCGTGGTCACCGCCGGGCTCATCGGCATCGGCGCGTGGCGCAGCGCCGAGCGCCAGCGCGTGTGGCACGATGACGACATCCTCTTCAAGACCGCCGTCAAGGACGCGCCCGACAGCTACCGCGCCCACTTCATGCTGGGCGCCTGGTACATGCAGAACAAGCGCATGCGCGACGGCGAGGCCGAATACCACCGCGGGATGCAGCTCTTCCAGTTCGATCCGTTCATGGCGTTCAGCTTCGCCGAGAACTATCGCGCCTGGGGCATCTGCAAGCCCGCCATCGAGTTGTATCGGTGGGCCGTGGCCGTGGACAGCAATATCGTCGTCGCCCGGCCGCAATGGGCCGACTGCCTGTACATGGAGAGCAAGTACGACTCCGCCAAGGTCATCGCCCTGCAGGCGCTCAAGCATCACGGTCCGATCACCGAGCTCCACCGGATCATCGTGCGGAGCGACAGCGCGCTGGCAGCGGAAGCCGCCCGAAAGACCGCCAAACCCGATTCTGGCGAATTGCGGCGGTCGTTGCAGAACACACCACGGCCCGTTGGAGCCAAGGGGCAGGCAGTAAATACAACTCGTTGATACAGAGCGTCTTAGTGGGGTTTCAGAACCTGGCATCGGCATTGCCATTAAGGAATCGTTGAGATTCGCGATCCCCCCCCTGAACACACCACACCTGAGGCAGACCATGCTGCAGAATCGCAAGGGCTTCACGCTCATCGAGCTTCTGATCGTCGTCGTGATCATCGGCATTCTGGCCGCGATCGCGATCCCCAAGTTCGCGAACACTAAGTCCAAGGCGTACGTCACGGCCATGAAGTCGGACCTCCGCAACATGGTGACGGCGGAAGAGGCCTTCTTCTCGGATTCGTCCAAGTACTCCACGAACCTGAGCGCCATCAACTTCAAGCAGTCGACGGGCGTGAACACGCCGGCCGTCGTGGTGGGCGCCGGCTACTGGTCGGCTACCGTCACCCACAGCCAGCTGTCGGGCCACACCTGCGCCATCGCGGTGAACACGGCCAACCCGCTCGTGACCACGGCGGGCGAGGGCGAGCCGGTCTGTAACTGAGCGCCTGGCTCGGTACGCTTGAAAGGGACCGGACGCGCATGCGTCCGGCCCCTCTTGCATTGTGGCACTGGTTTCGCACGTTGCGGGTGAATCCGGTTACGGGTGCGGCCCTTTGCCCGCCCATCATGCGGCATGCGGCCTGCCTCCGTATGCGTTCACGCCCGTTCCCGTTCCCATCGCCGCCGACTCCGGCGCGGATTCACGCTCGTCGAGTTGCTCGTGGCACTCGTGCTGTTCGACGGTGCGCTGCTGGCCATGGCCGGGAACGCCGCCCTGCTCGTCCGGCTGCACGCCACGGCCAACCGGCGGGCCGCCGCGGCTGCGGCCGCCGCCACGCGCATTGCGCTCCTCCGGGCGCAGGGCTGTCCCGATGCCGCCACCGGCACCGCATCGCCGGCGCCCGGCCTGGTCGAACACTGGGCGGTGGCCCGCCTGGGTGCCACCGCCCGCCTGCTGTACGACAGCGTGACGTACGACGCGCGGGCGCCGCAGGCCGCGTTCGTGCTGCGCGCCGCCCTGGTCTGCTAGATCATGCGGCGCGGCGTCACGGCCATCGAGATGGCGGTCACGCTGTGCCTACTCGGCCTGGTGCTCGCGTTGCTCGCGCGTCGCGCCGCTTCGCTCGAGCGCTGGCAGCGCGCGCTCCAGGCGTCGCGGCAGCAGGCGTGGGCGGCGCGCCAGACACTCGACGTGCTCGCCGCGCAGTTGGCGCCGATCGCTGGGGGCGACATCGCGCCTCAGGCGGCGTCCGACTCGGCCGTCGAGGCGCAGGCGTTCGTCGGGACGGCGGTGGCCTGCATGCAGGGTGCCGAGCTTCGCGTGGCCGGCGATGCCGTTGCCGACGGCCCGGCGCTCGCGTCGTTCGTCACGCCGCCCCGCGCCGGCGATCGCCTGTTCGCGCTCGACGAGCGCGGCGCCCCCGAACGCTGGGTGGAGCGCACCGTCACGCGCGTCGTCAGCGGCGGCGCGGCGTGCCTGTTCGTGGCGCGTGGCGACGGGCTCGTCCTGGCGCTCGACGCGCCGCTCCCGATGGCCGGCTCGGCGCTGGTTGCGGTCCGGGTCGCCCGCCGTACCCGATTCAGCCTGTATCTGAGCGGCGACGGCCTCTGGTATCTGGGGCTGCGCGAGTGGAACGCCGACGCGTCGCGTTTTGCCGGCATCCAGCCGGTGGCCGGTCCGCTGAGCGCGTACCGCGCGAACTCCGATCGGTCCGGATTACGGTTCACGTATCTCGATGCTGCCGGCCGTCCGCTCGCCCGGCCGCTCGCGCTCGCCGAGTCCATTGGCGGCGTGGAGATCGCGGCGCGCTCGGATCCGGGCGCGTTCGCGGCGCATCTGGCCGTCGTGCTGCGCGATGCGCGCCCGTAGCGGGCGCTCCCGCAGGGCGCGCCGCGGCATCGCGCTGCTGCTTGCGCTCGTGGCGCTCGGGGTGGCCGGCAGTTTCGTGGCAGCCGCATTCTTCGCAGCGCGTATCGCGTGGACCGCCGACCGTCTGGCGCAGCGCACGCTGCAGCTCCAGGGGGCCACCGACATCGCGTTAGCGCAACTGATCCAGGCATGGGACGCGGCGCGCTGGCTGCGCCAGCCGGTGGGCACCACGCAGCCGGCGTTGGAGTTCGACGTGGATGCCGGTGCGCGCACCCGCGGCTGGATCACGCGGGTGTCCAGCCGCACCTTCCTGGCCACGATCCGGGCCACGGATCGGGCGGACAGCGCCGCCGCCGGCGCGACGCACCTTCTGCGCGTCGAGTCGCCGCGGTTCCCGGGGCTGGCCGCGCTCGTGGCCCGCGGCGACGTGCGCGCCGACGGCGTGCTCCAGACCAGCGCCGACGATTCGGCCGACGCGAGCGGATGCGGGTCGATGGCCGCGGCGGTGCCGGGGATCATGGTGCCCCCCGGGCGGACGGCGCCGCCCATGGCCGTCGAGGGGCGCGAGGCCGGCATCGACTCCACCTACCTCGTGTTCGGGACCAGTTCCCTGGACGGGCTCGTGCGCGGCGCCACGCTCGAATTGGGGGCCGGCGCGGCGGTGGCCGCGCCGGCCGCGGTGCTGGCGCACGCGGCCGGCGATCTGGAACTGGTGGGTGGATCCGGATCGGGAATCCTGATCGTGGATGGTCGCCTCAGGGTGACGGGACCGGTGTCGTACCGCGGTGTGATCGTGGCCGTGGGTGGACTGGAGGTGGCGGCGGCCGGGGTCACGGTTGATGGCCTGATACTGTCGGCATCAGTAGATGCGTCGAGCGTACTTGTTAAGCCAAATGCTGGCTTGCACTTACGATATTCCGTGTGCGCTGTGGAGGCTGCCGTTTGGCCAATCGGCCGGCTGCGGTTGGTGATTCCGCGGGGCTGGGCGCCGACTCCCTGACCGCCCGGGTGGCCGGCTGGCGGCGGCATCGAGCTTCGGGCCTGTGGGTGTTACCTCGTTGCGCGTAGTTCGTGTACCGTGAGGCGCAACCGGCCGGGTTCGGTTTGGCGGCGTCCGGTGTCCGGAATCGGCAGTCCGAGTGTGTGGTAAGTGCTGTCGGCACTACCCGGTACGGCTCACCGTTGCAGCGTTGACCTTCCACGGAATACGGCGGGATTCCCCGCCGTTTTCTTCAGACGCCGACGCTCACCTGCACTTGGGGCACGGGCCCCGCGTGGTGAGTGCGGCACGACCCAGACCTTCCCCATGGCATTCCTTGGTCGGAGCAAGACGACAATCGGCCTGGATATCGGATCGGGCCTGATCAAAGTCGCGGTGATCGATCACTCGAAGGGCGAGCCGGAACTGGTGAAGGTTGCCACGGCGCCGCTGCTCGTCGACGCCATCGTCGAGGGCGAGGTGATGGATCCCGGCATCGTCGCCGAGGCGATCCAGTCGGCGATGCTGGCGGCGGGCGTCAAAGCCAAGCAGGTGGTGACGGCCGTGGGCGGGCGCGACGTGATCATCAAGAAGATCCAGATCGAGCGCGTGAAGGAGCAGCAGGCGCGCGAGTTGATGCGCTGGGAAGCCGAGCAGCACGTGCCCTTCGATATGGAATCGGTGGAGCTGGACTTCCAGATCCTCGATCCTGACGGCGACGGGTTGGAGATGAGCGTGTTGCTGGTGGCGGCCAAGCGCGAGTTGGTGGAATCCAAGCTGCGCGTGCTGACCGACGCGGGGCTCGAGGCCGGCATCGTGGACGTGGATGCGTTCGCGCTGCACAACGCGTTCGAGCTCAACCATCCCGACGCGATGACGGGGGTGGTGGCGCTGGTGAACGTGGGGCATGAAGTCACGAACATCAACATCCTCGAGGACGGCGTGCCGATTCTCACCCGCGACCTGGCGGTGGGGACGCGGCGGTTCCGCGAGGATCTACAGCGCGAGCGCGGCCTGAGCGCCGACGACTCGCAGGCGCTGTTGCAGGGATTCGACCGCTCGCCGCACCTCGACGTGATTCTCGAGGGCCGCGGCGAGGAGATCGCGTTGGGCATCGAGCGGGCGGTGGCGTTTCTCGCCTCCAACTCGCGCACGGCAAGTTCGGTGCGGGCCGTCTACACCTGTGGCGGCGGGTCCCGGATTCCGGGGCTCACCGGCATGCTGGCCAACCGACTGAAGCTCGCCGTGGAGCAGGCCAACCCGTTGGCATCGCTGAAGGTGCGTGACGGGGCGCTGGACTCGCTCGTCACTGACGAAATCGCACCGCTCCTGATGCTTCCCATCGGGCTGGCGCTGCGGAAGGTCGCATAGCCCCCATGCGTCACGCCTCATGATCGAAATCAATCTTCTCCCAGGCGCTCGCAAGAAATCGAGACGCGGCGGTGCGCCGCGGGTCGACTTCGCGTCGTTGACGTCGGGATTTTCGGATCGCATCAAGGATCGGTGGCTCGCGGCCGCCGTGGTCTGCGGCGTCGTGTCGCTGGCGGCCGTCGGGGCCATGTATGTGTACCAGAGCCGCCAGGAGTCGCAACTCACCAATGCCGAGCAGCTCGGACTGGCCGACTCCACGCGCTACGCCTCGGTGCTCAACGAACGCGTGCACCTGGAAGCCAAGCGCGACACGCTGCTCCGTCAGCTCAACATCATCCGCGCCATCGACGGCGATCGGTTCGTCTGGCCGCACGTGCTCGAGGAAGTGAGTCAGGCGCTGCCGCCGTACACCTGGCTCACCGGGCTCACGTACACGGGCACGCCGCAGGGCCAGAACATCGTCACCGCGCGCCCGCCCGGGGATGAAGCGCCCAAGGCCAAGAAGGTCGCCAGGCTGGACACCACCATTCCGCTCGATACGGTGCGCGTACGCGTGCTGGGCCGGACGGTGGACATCCAGGCGCTCACGCGGTTCATGAAGGGTCTCGAAGACTCGCCGTTCCTCGGCAACGTGACGCTCGACAAGTCGGAAGTCGCGGTGGACAACGGCGTCCAGGTCACCGACTTCCAGCTGACGATGCTCTATACGCGCCCGGACTCGAGCGTCATCCATCGGGTGCCTCTCAACGTTTCGGTGAAATAGCCATGGCTCTCCTTCCGACCGGCCGAAACGATCAGATCAAGCTCATGGTGGTCATCCTGTTCCTGGCCATCGCCGGGCTGTACTACCAGTACGTGTGGACGCCCAAGGCCCTCGTGCTGCAGCTGGCCAGCGAGCACGTCGACAGCCTGCAGGCCATGAACAAGAAGGCCAAGGACGACGTGGCGCGCGGCAGCATCGACAAGCTGCGGGCGCAGGCCAACGAGTATGCGGGCGAAGTGGAGATCATGCGTCAACTCGTGCCCACCGGCAACGAAGTGCCGGCGCTGCTCGAGGCGGTGTCCACCGCGGCGCGCCAGGTGGGGCTCGACATCTCGTCGGTCTCGCCCGACGGCGTCACGCAGGGTGACCAGTTCGATACCTACAAGTACAAGCTCGGAGTCACCGGGCCCTATCACAAGATCGCGGAGTTCCTCACCAACGTGGGCGAACTGCGCCGCATCGTGGCGCCGATCAACGTGTCGTTGACCCCGTCCAGCGCCAACGACCGGAACAAGAACCCCATGGTGCATCTGCTCGACGCGACGTTCGACATCCAGACGTACGTCGCCCACACCTCCCCGGCGGCGATGCCGCTCAAGGAGGGCAAGTGAGGCGTGCACTGATCGTCGCGGCGCTGGTGGCCCTCGGGGCCGGTACGGCGCACGCGCAGATGACCAAGGCCATCGACAAGGCCCGCAAGGCGGCGGGCGCGGCCGACGCGCACGTGGCCGCCGAGCAGAACGCCCCGGCCCAGGCGCAGGGCAAGAAGGCGCCGGCCAAGCCGGCTCCGCAGTCGGCGCCGCCCAAGGGCGCGGCGCTCGGCACCGGGACCGGCGGCAAGGTGGGGCCCCACGGGCGCGTGGCCGCCAAGACCGACAGCGTGCCGTCGTTCGTGATGCGCGAGGCGTTCGACTACGACCGCACCGGCACGCGCGATCCGTTCGTCTCGCTGCTCAACACCAGCGAGCTGCGGCCCGTGCTCTCCGATCTGCACCTGATCGGCATTCTCTACGACGTGTCCGGCCACCGGTCGGTGGCCGTGATGCGCGATCAAGCCAACACGCTCTACCGCGCGACGGTGGGGCAGACGCTGGGCCGGATGCGCGTGGCGCAGATCAAGCCCCGCGTCGTGATCTTCACCATCGAAGAATTCGGATTCAGCAGGCAGGATTCGCTGGTGCTCACTGATTCTACGAAAGCGAGGATTCCATGAAGCGAGTGATGACGCTTGTCGCGGCGCTGGCCGTCGCGCTCGTCGCCGGCGCGTGGCGGCCGGCCGCCGGGCCGGACGCGGGAGCCGTGACGTCGTTGAGCGTCGTGCCGATGAGCGGCCGCGCCCAAGTCCTGATCGGAGTGGGCGGCACGGTGTCGGTTCAGGATTTCACGCTCCAGGATCCTGACCGGCTGATCGTCGACATCAGCGGCGCATCGCTGCGCGTGCCCACGGGCGGCTACGACCAGGCCGACCGCGGCGGCGTGCTCGGCGTGCGCTATTCACAGTTCAGCCGCGGCGTGGTGCGCGTGGTCGTCACGCTCGACGCCCCGCACCGGTACTCCGTGGCCCAGGAGAACGGCCGCATCCGCGTGACGGTGGACGGGACGTCCGCCGACTTCGCGGCCTGGCACGTGGGCTCGGCGCTCACCGAGGCCGCGCCGCACGTGGACGCCGCGCCGGCCGCCGAGAACCCGGCGCCGGTCCCGGTGACCGCGCCGGCCGCCCCGGCCCGCCTGTCGCTCAAGGCCGTATCCGCGGCACGCCTCACCACCTTCGAACCGCAGCACACCACGCAGCCCCGCATCACCGTGAGCTGGGAGAACGCCGACATCCGCGACGTCGTCGCGGCATTCTCCACGTACTCCGGCCGCACGATCATCCTGTCCAAGGGTGTCGACGCCGCGAAGATCACCGCCAACATCACCGACCAGCCGTGGGACGTCGCGCTCCGCGTCGTCCTCAACGCCAACGGGCTCGACGCCGTCGAGGATCCCAGCGGCATCCTGATCGTCGATACACAGGAACACATCGCGGCCCGCCGCGCGGCGGCGCCACTCGTCACGCGCACGTTCCGCCTGAACTACGCCAAGGCCTTCAATCTCATGCCGAGCGTGCAGGTGCGCCTGTCGCGCGATTGCGGCACGCAGGGCCAGGGCCAGCAGCAGCAGGGCCAGCCCACCGGCACCGTCGGCGGCGCGGGCGAAGGCGGCAACGCGGCGCCGGTGACCACCAACCTGAGCTGTCCGGTGCGCGGCGCGGTCACGGTGGACACCACCACCAACAGCATGAGCGTCACCGACGTGGCCGGCAACATCGACTCGCTCGAAGCCTACGCCAAGAGCCTCGACCTCCGGCAGCCGCAGGTGAACATCAAGGCCAAGATCATCCTCGTGGACCGGACCTCGCTCGAGGCCCTCGGTCTGCAGTACGACATCGGCAGCGCACATCAGTACTTCAACGACCTGGTGCCGCGCCTCGACTCCACCGGCAAGCCGCAGACCACGCCCGGCGTGATCTACCTGGGCGGCAACACGATCTCGGCGATCGCCAACGCCACGCAGTCGGTGCCCGGCGCCGCGCTCAAGGCCGTGTACTCGGCGGCCATGGGCGGGTTCAGCTTCACCAGCTTCATCCAGGCGCTGACCACGATCTCGCTGCTCGACGTGCAGGCCGAACCGAGCGTGACCACGCTCAACAACCGCACGGCCAACCTCACCGCCGGCACCCAGGTGCCGATCCGCGTGGTGGATGCGTCGTCGGTGGGCGGCCAGACGGGCCCCAAGGCCACCGTGAGCTTCCACCAGACCGGTATCATCCTCACCGTCACGCCGCAGATCACGGCCAATCACCAGATCCAGATGACCGTGCACGCCGAGAACTCCGACGTGCAGACCTTCTCCAACGACGTCGGCGCGGTGTTTCCCACGCAGAGCGTGGACAACGTGATGCTCGTGGCCGATGGACAGACGGCCGTCATGGGCGGACTCACGCAGAACACCGTCACCGTGACCAAGAGCGGGATCCCGGTCCTCGTCGACCTGCCCATTCTCGGCAAGCTGTTCGGCTTCACGCAGCGATCGGAAACCAAACGCGATCTCCTCATCCTCATCACGCCGCACATCGTTGACGATGGGCAGCCGATGCCGGGTGACGGAAGCTCGCACTAGCCGGAGCGGAGTGACCTGATGAAACCCGCACTCGTTCGCCTGCTCGCATTGGGCGCCGGCATCGCGATTGTCGTCAGTTGCGATTCCGCGCCGCTCACCGCGCCGCTCGGTTCCGGCGGCACGGCCAATGCCGGCACCGGGGGCGTCGATCTGGTCGCGCCCACGGTGACCATCGACACGCCCACCGTCGGCAGCGTGGTCAACGCCGGCGATTCCATTCTCGTCACCATGCACCTGCACGACGACCGCGCCCTCGGCGGTCTCATGCTCACCGGCTACAAGGAAACCGGCAGCATCGCCCTCGGCACGTTCCAGCGCACGGCGCGCTATGCCGCGATCGCGGTGCCCGTGGGCGGCGTGTTCCGCCCCGGACTCCGCGACACCGTCATCCGGCGCTATCTGCAGCCCGCGCAGCCGGTGGACACGTCGCTCGACAGCCTCGTGGTGGTGGCCATCCTCAGCGACTCGGCCGGGAACGTGGACTCCACTTCGCGGCGCATGGACATCGTGGCCGGCCCCAAGGTGAACTTCGTGGCGCCGGTGACCGGCGACAGCGTGCCGGCAGGCGTCGGCATGACGGTCACCCTCCACGCCACGCACTCGCAGGGCGTAGCCAGTCTCAGCTTCCGCGTGCAGGGTGAGTCCAACTGGCCCACCAAGCTCGACACCACCGTGGCCACCACGTACCCGCCCAACAGCCGGGACGTCACGCTCACGGGCATCGTCCGCATTCCCGCCGACGCCCCGGTGCGCGGCCGGATCACGGTCACCTCCGCGGCCACCGACGTGAACGGCCAGCCCGGCAGCGCGGCCCCGCTCTCGGTGATCGTGCGCAGCGGCAGCAATGCCGAGCCGACCGTCACGCAGAGCGTGCTCGCGCGTTCCGAGATGACCGACAGCGTGACCATCTCCGCCAACGGCGACGGCATCCAGACGGTGGGCTTCGTGGTGCTCGACACCCTGGGCAACCAGCTCAAGCGCGACAGCGTGGTGCTCCTCGCGCCGTACGCGTCCAACGTCCGGCAGGCCATGCCGCTGAACCTCGATCCCACCACGCAGGGCAGCAAGGTCTTCATCTACAGCTTTGCCAAGGATCAGGCGGGCCGGGTCGGCTACTCGATCAAGGTGGGCACCACCAACCCGCAGAGCTCGGCGTCTGGCGCGTACACCGACTCCACGCTCGTGGCCTACGGCGAGACCTTCCCGCTCCCGGCGTCGCGCCAGGGCGTGGTGGGCGACATCGCCGTGGATCCCGTGCACGGCAACGTCTTCCTCTCGAACACCAACTACAACCTGCTCGAGATCTGGCAGAACGCCACGCAGACGTTCGTGCCCAACGGCGTGGCCGTGGGCGCGCAACCGTGGGGCATGGACATCTCCACCGACCCCACCACGCTGCTCGTGGCCAATTCGGGCGGTACCAACATCAGCGAGGTGTCCATCGGCACCTCCACGGCGAGTTCGATCACCGAGAACCTGGCCAAGCGCATCAACACCCGGAATACCGTGGTGTACGTGGTGCACACCACGGTCACGTTCAACGTCGATACGTCGGGCAAGGACACCACCGACACCTACCACACGTCGTTCGACGGACCGTTCAGCTACTCCGACCGGCCGCAGTACGTGGAACAGGGCGCCAGCGGACAGATCTACTACTCCACGCGGCCCACGAGTGCCGCCACGCCGGGCACCATCCGCGTGATCGATCCCACGCAGGCCGTGGCCGACCCGCGCCACATCTGGCAGTACGGCGCGCAGGCCGGCGATCTGGCCCAGATCGCCGTCTTCAACGTGGACTATCTGAACGTCATCAAGGCGCCGGTGGGAAGCACCAACATCTCCGACCAGATCGTGGCCTGCGACCACGCGCCGGGCACGGCCAACCCCCAGCAGTGCGTGACCGACTCCACGGCCGCCGGCATCCAGACGCAGCTCGTGGCCAAGGTGGGCAGCGACATCGACGAGGTCACCGGCCTCGACGTGACCACCCTCGGGCTCACCGACACCACCTTCGTGGCGCGCAGCGGCGATCGCCAGTGGATCGGCTTCGGCGAGGGCGACACCAAGGGTCGAGCCGGCCGCGTGATCATGGCCCACGATGGCGCCAACTTCGGTGCGATCACGGTATCGGGATCCATTCCGATCTCCGACGCCGTCGAGAACGCGTCGGACATCGTGAACGGACTGGCCATCGACAGCACGGGCCAGGTAGCCGGCATGCACGGCAACCTGGAGTCGTACATCCTCAGCGTTGGCAATCCACTGCCGCTGCGCTTGTTGGGCAGCTACAACTCGGCCGATCTGGGGCAGGGCATCACGTTCAGCCCGGGCGCCAACGGCGTCGGCACGCCCAACCTTGCCGATCGCGTGGCGTTCGTGGGCTCGGCCACCGGAAAGATCGAGATCGTGGACATCGCGCACTACAACAACCGCGGCACGCTGCAACTCAAGTACGGGCTCTACGGGCCGCTCCGCGCCACGCGGCCGCTGCCCGGCGATCCCGCCGGCGTCGTGCTCAAGCTGTACGGCATGACCGCCAACGGGCTCGTGGTGATCAATCTGCGCGCGTCGGACATCAAGGCCGGCTCGCCGTAGTTCACGCCGCGACGTTCGCATGGTAGAATTGGTGAGCCCGGCCCTGCGTCGGGCTCACCGCGTTTGAGGACCCATGATCCGATTCACCACAGCCGGCGAGTCGCACGGACAGGCGCTCGTCACCATTCTCGAAGGCATCCCCGCCGGATTGCCCCTGCTTGCCGCCCACGTCAACGCCGAACTCGCCCGCCGGCAGCAGGGCTACGGCCGCGGCCGCCGCATGCAGATCGAGCAGGACGCCGTGGAATTCCTGGCCGGCGTGCGCGCCGGCGAGACCATCGGCGCGCCCATCGCCATGCTCGTCCGCAATCGCGATTGGCAGAACTGGGCCGAGATCATGGATCCGGCGCCGCGCGATGGCGAGGACCCCTCGGCGCTCCGCAAGCGCGCCGTCACCCGCCCGCGCCCCGGGCACGCCGATCTCACCGGCCTGCTCAAGTACGACCGCGACGACGCGCGCGACATCCTCGAGCGCGCCTCGGCGCGCGAGACCACGGCCCGCGTGGCCGCGTCGGCGGTGTGCCGCCGGCTGCTCGCCGAGTTCGACGTGCGCATCGGCAGCCACATCGTCCACCTGGGCGGCATCGACGCGCGGCGCCCCGAGCCGATGCCGGCCGACATCAACGCCGCCGCCGATGCGTCGCCGCTCCGCACGCTCGACCCCGACGCCGAGCAGGCGATGATCGCCCGCATCGACGAGGCCAAGCGCGCCGGCAATACGCTGGGCGGCATCTGTGAAGTCGTGGCCGACGGCCTGCCCGTGGGGCTCGGCTCGCACGTGTCGTGGGACCGCAAACTCGACGGCCGCATCGGCGCGGCCATGATGAGCATTCCGGCGGTGAAGGGGGTAGAGATCGGCATGGGTTTCCAGGCCGCGCGCGTGACCGGCGCCGAGGTGCACGACGCGATCGAACTCGCCAGGGGGCGCCCCCTGGCCGGCAACGTGCGCCGCACCACCAATCGCGCCGGTGGACTGGAGGGCGGCATGACGTCGGGCGAGCCGCTCGTGGTGCGCGTGGGCATGAAGCCGATCAGCACGCTCATGCGGCCGCTGGCCACGGTGGACGTGGCCACCAGCGAAGCGGCGGCCGCGGTGGCCGAACGGAGCGACGTCACCGCCGTGCCGGCGATGGGTGTGATTGCCGAGGGCATGCTGGCCCTGGTGATCGCGAATGCCTTTGCCGAAAAATTCGGCGGGGACTCTCTCGGAGAAATGCGCCGCAACTATGACGCCTACCTTTCGCACATCGCAGGGCGGCTCGGCGGCTGATCCGTCGGTCCCGCACCTGATCCTCGTGGGGCTCCCGGGCTCCGGGAAGTCCGTGGTCGGCATGCGGGCCGCCGAGATCGCCGAACGGACCTTTCTCGACTTCGATGCCGAGATCGAGCGCCGCGAGGGCAGGCCCATCGCGCAGATCTTCGGCGAGTCGGGCGAGCATCACTTCCGGGCCAAGGAGCGCATCCTCACCGAGGAGCTGCGCGAGATGGGCGGGATGATTCTCGCGCCCGGCGGCGGGTGGATCGTCAACCCGGACGTGGTGTCGCTGCTCCGGCCCCCGAGCATCATGGTGTACCTCAAGGTACGGCCGGAGACGGCGCTCAAGCGCATGGGCAAGCGGCAGGAACTCCGGCCCCTGCTCATGCGGGCCGATCCGGCTCAGGAGATGCGGCGGTTGTTCGAGGCGCGTCGCCTATTATATGAAGGGGCCGACCAGGTGATAGATTCGGAACACCTTACGTTGCAAGAGGTTACGGAAAAGGTAGTTGCATTAGCAAAGGAATTGCGTTAGGGGTTCTCACCCCTCCGAGTGGCCCAGAAGTTGACGCGGTGCGTAGAATGCGGCATTCGGGCGGGGCTTGGAAAGGCCCGGAATCGGCCCGCACTCGCGGCGGCGATCCCGGATATTCGCGGTCCACACGACGCAGCGGCCGGGTACGTCCGGCAGGGGATCAATGCCATGCGTGCTCGGCGGACGGTCAAATTTGGTGGTCCCGGTGGGCCACCGGGCCCGGCAGGGACATGACGATACGAGTGTTGGGGCCGCACGAGCGCGGACGGTTCGCGCCGGAGGCCTGGGGATATTTGCTCGCGCTCGGCAGTACGGGAGCCGTGAACTCCTTTGAGTTGGAGACGATCATCGAACGGGCGCTGTCGCAGGTGGACGGCCGCATCGGGCTCGACGATCTGCGCTCGCTGCTCGAAGGGACCGGCTTGGACGATGGGCGCTCGGGCAACGACAATCAGACGGTACACTGATCATGGCTGTGAAGAAGAAGACCACAACGACCAAGAAGCGCGCCACCGCCCGCAAGGCCAAGGGCAGCGCGGCCACCACCAAGCGGCGGGGCCGCGCGGCGGCGGCCGAGCCCGAAGAGGAGCTGCCGTCCGAGCCGGGTTCGACGTCGTTGGTGATCGTCGAGTCGCCGGCGAAGGCCAAGACCATCGGCAAGTATCTGGGCCGCGGCTACCGGGTGCGGGCCACGGTGGGCCACATCATGGACCTGCCCGAGAAGAAGCTCGGCATCGACGTGGAGAACGGGTTCGAGCCCGATCTCGTGCCGATTCCCGGCAAGGAGAAGACGATCGCCGAGCTCAAGAGCGCGGCGAAGACGTCCAAGGAAGTATTGATCGCCACCGACCCTGATCGTGAAGGTGAGGCGATCGCGTGGCACGTGGCGGAGCAACTCAAGCCCAAGCGCGGCAAGTCCACCATTCCCATTCGGCGCGTGCTGTTCCACGAGATCACCAAGGACGCGGTGCAGCGGGCGATCAGCGCCGCCGGCGAGATCGACGAGCGCAAGGTGGAGGCGCAGCAGGCGCGCCGCGTGCTCGACCGTCTGGTGGGCTACAAGGCCAGCCCGGTGCTCTGGAAGACGGTGAAGAAGGGCATCTCGGCGGGGCGCGTGCAGACCGTGGCGTTGCGCCTGATCGTGGAGCGCGAGCGCGAGATCCGCGCCTTCAATCCGGTGGAGTACTGGACGGTGGAGGCGTTGCTCGAGAAGAGCGGCACGACGTTCACCGCCAAGCTGCACCACATCGACGGCAAGAAGCCGGAGATTCACCACCAGGCCGACGCCGAGCGGATCCTTGCCGATCTCAAGGGGCGCAAGACGTTCGGCGTGACCGACGTGAAGCGGCGCGAGCGGCGCAAGAATCCGTCGGCGCCGTTCACCACGTCCACGCTGCAACAGGAAGCGGCCAAGAAGCTGTCGTTCGGTTCCAAGCGCACGATGCGCGTGGCGCAGGATCTGTACGAGGGCATCGAGGTGGGCGCCGAGGGCGCCGTGGGTCTGATCACCTACATGCGCACCGACTCCACGCGTGTGGCCGAGAGCGCCGCGCTGCAGGCGCGCGACGTGGTGCGCAAGGCGCACGGCGAGGAGTACCTGGCGTCGGCGCCGCAACTGTACGGCGACGGCAAGAACAAGAGCAAGAACGCGCAGGACGCGCACGAAGCGGTGCGGCCCACCGATCCGGCGCGGCGTCCGGACGACGTGAAGCGCTATCTGTCGCCCGATCAGTTCAAGCTCTACCAGCTGGTCTGGCAGCGGTTCATGGCGTCGCAGATGGCGCCGGCGGTGTTCGACACGACCACCGTGGACTTCGATCTTCCCGCGTCGTCGCAACCCGACATCGGGCGCCGCAACTATCTGTTCCGGGCCACGGGGAGCATCGTGAAGTTCCCGGGGTTCCTGGTGCTGTACCGCGAGGCGCACGAGGAGGGCGAGCACAAGGCGCTCGAGGACGAACAGGCGCTGCCGGTGGTGGACGTCAAGGAGCAGGTGCCCGTCAAGTCGATCACGCCGTCGCAGCACTTCACCGAGCCGCCGCCGCGCTTCTCCGAGGCCAGCCTGGTCAAGGAGCTGGAGAAGCTCGGCATCGGCCGCCCGTCCACGTACGCGGCGATCATCTCGGTGCTGGCCGACCGGCGCTACGTGAACCTGGAGCAGCGCCGCTTCTTTCCCACCGAGCTGGGCGAGACGGTGGAAAAGGTGATGGTCAAGCAGTTCCCCGACGTCTTCAACGTGGGGTTCACGTCGGAGATGGAAGGCGAGCTGGACAAGATCGAGGACGGCGAGCTGAGTTGGCGCAAGGTGCTGCAGGATTTCTACGGCCCGTTCGCCAAGTCGCTGGCGTCGGTGGATGCGCCGGCGCTGATCGCGGCGGCGCACGATCTGTCGGGGCTGGCGGCGCTGCGCTGTCCCGACTGCGGCGGCAAGCTCGAGCCGCGCGGCGGATTCTTCGGGCCCTTCCTGGCCTGCGAGAACCATCCCAAGACGTGCAAGTACACGCGGCCCATCAAGGGCGAGAAGGCCAAGCCGCGGATGACCGACGTGCCCTGTCCCCTGTGCGCGCAGCCGATGGTGGTGCGGCAGGGACGGAGCGGGGAATTCCTGGGCTGCAGCACGTTTCCCAAGTGCCGCGGCACGCGGTCCATGCCCACGGGTGTGTACTGCCCCAAGGACGGCGGCGAGATCGTGGAGCGCCGGTCCAAGAAGCGCGGAACCGCGTTCTTTGCCTGCGCCAACGAGACCTGCGACTTCGTGGTGTGGAACCGCCCGGCGGTGGAGAAGTGCCCGGAGTGCGGCTACATCGGCGCCGAGATGAAGTCCACCAAGGCGCGCGGCGACTTCCGCAAGTGCATCAAGTGCGGCAACGAGTGGGAAGCGCCCAAGAGCGAAGAAGCCGAGCCCGCGCTGGCGGGATGAAAGACGGTAGGACGGTAGGACGGTAGGGGGGTAGGACGGTAGACTGCGTACCGCAGTCATCGGTCCTACGCTCCTACCCCCCTACCGTCCGACTCTACTAGTAATGAGCCACCAGACTCCAGTAACCATCGCCGGCGGCGGACTCGCCGGATCGGAAGCCGCGTGGCAGCTGGCCGAGCGCGGGCACGACGTGGTGTTGCACGAGATGCGTCCCGTGCGCGGCACGCCGGCGCACAAGACGGATCGTCTGGCCGAGCTGGTGTGCTCCAACACGTTCAAGAGCACCGAAGCCACCAACGCGCACGGGCTGCTCAAGGCCGAGATGCGGCTGCTGGGCTCGCTGGTGCTCTGGGCGGCCGATCAGGCGCGCGTGCCGGGCGGCAGCGCGCTCACCGTGGACCGCGACGTGTTCTCGCGCGCCGTGCACGACCGCCTCATGGCGCATCCGCGCGTGACCGTGATCCGCGAGGAGGTCACGGCGCTTCCGTCGCCGGGCATCGTCGCCACCGGGCCGCTCACCTCCGACGCGCTGGCCGAGGCCATTCGCGCGCGGCTGGGCGTGGCCTCGCTGGCGTTCTACGACGCCATCGCGCCCATCGTCTCGCGCGAGTCGATCGACGACTCGATCGCGTTTCGCGCGTCGCGCTACGACAAGGAAACCATGGAGGGCGCCGAGCCCGAGGGCGCCTATCTCAACTGCCCGTTCACGCGCGACGAGTACGAAGCGTTCCTCGACGCGCTGCTGGCGGCCGATCTGCACCACGGCCACGAGTTCGACGAGGTGCCGTACTTCGAAGGCTGCATGCCGGTGGAGGTGATGGCGCAGCGCGGCCGCGACACGCTGCGCTTTGGCCCCATGAAGCCGGTGGGGCTCGTGGATCCGCGCACCGGCCGGCGTCCGTGGGCGGTGGCGCAGCTCCGCATGGAGGACCGGGCCGGACAGATGTGGAACCTGGTGGGCTTCCAGACGCGGCTGCGCATTCCGGAGCAGAAGCGCGTGTTCACCATGATCCCGGCGCTGGCCAACGCCGAGTTCCTGCGCTTCGGCACCATCCATCGCAATTCGTATCTCAACGCGCCGGCGTCGCTCACCCCGCATCTCTCGCTGCGCGATGACCCGATGACGCTGTTCGCCGGCCAGCTCACCGGGGTCGAGGGCTATACCGAGAGCACCGCCACCGGGCTCGTGGCCGGCGTCAATCTGTCGCGCCTGCTGCACGGGCAGGACGCGGCGGTGCCGCCGCCCACGACCATGCTCGGCGCGCTGTACCGGTATCTGCGCGAGGCCGACCCGCGGCACTTCCAGCCCATGAACGCCAACTTCGGGCTGGTGGAGCCGCTGCCGCAGGAGGTGCGCGACAAGGCCAGGAAGCGCGGCATGATCGCCGAGCGCGCGCTGGCCGACATGGAGCGCTGGCGCGACGAGTTCGTGTCCGCGGTGGCGGCGCCGTGACCAGCGACGCGCCGGCGCCGGCCGAGGTGGAGGAGTACCTCACGCATCTGGCCAAGGAGCGCGACGTGTCGCCCAACACGGTGATCGCGTACCGGCGCGACCTCAAGGAATTCGTCGGGTTCCTGGGCGCCTACCATGGCGGCGCGGTGTGGAGCTGGCAGGGCGTGGACCGCCTGACCATGCGCGGGTTTCTGGGCCACCTCACGCGGCGCGGGCTGTCGCGGCGCTCGATGTCGCGCACGTTGAGCGCCGTGCGCGGGTTCTACCGGTTCCTGGCCCTCAACGACCTCGTGTCGGTGAATCCGGCGCGGGCCGTGGGCGCGCCCAAGCTGGAGAAGCACCTGCCCGGATACCTCGACCGCGCGCAGATCGACCTGCTGTTCCAGGCGGCCGAGGCGCGGGCCATGGAGGGGCGGTTCGAGGACGTGCGCAACCTGGCCATCCTGGAGCTGTTCTACTCCACCGGCATGCGCGTGTCGGAGCTGCAGGGGCTCAACCGTCCGGATCTGGATCTGATCTCGCAGCAGGTGAAGGTGCGCGGCAAGGGGCGCAAGGAGCGCATCATCCCCGTGGGCGACCACGCGCAGCTCGCCGTGCGCAATTACGAGGCCAAGCGCGAGGCGCTGCCGGGCGCGCTGGGCGCCGGGGCGGACCGGCGGGCGCTGTTCGTGGGGCGCACCGGCAAGCGCCTCACCGTGCGCGCCGTGCAGAAGCTCATGAGCAAGTTCCTATCGCAGGTGGACGAGGAGGCGGGGCTCACCACGCACTCGCTGCGGCACACCTTTGCCACGCATCTGCTCGACGCCGGCGCCGACCTCCGGGCGGTTCAGGAGCTGCTGGGCCATGCGTCCATCAGCACCACGCAGATCTACACGCACACCAGCGTGGAGCGGCTGAAAGAGGTGTACCACAAGTCGCACCCGAGAGCATAGCCGTTGGCTCGCGGCCGTACGCCGGTTGCTCGCGACCTTCCGTTCAGGATGCCCGAACGAAACCGGGATCGTCCCGTGTCCGTTGTGTGATCCGTCATCACCCGACCATCATGCTGCGTCCCGGCCCGCTCATTCACGATCTCTGGCTGCTGCTCCTGGCCGTCTGGCTGGTCGGCGCCTTTGCCACCAAGCGGACGGCCCGGCGCCAGGGTCGCGGCTCCCGCATGGTTCAGATGGTGTTCGTGGTTTCGGCGTACTTCCTGCTCTTCGATTCGGACACGGCGAAGGGATGGCTGGGCTGGCAATTCTCCAAGCCGAGCGCTCCGATCGCCTGGACGGGCGTCGCGCTCACGGCGGCCGGCGTCGGCCTCGCGATCTGGGCGCGCGGCGTCCTCGGCGGCAACTGGAGCGCCACCGTCACCGTCAAGGACGACCACGATCTCGTCGAGCGTGGCCCGTACCGGCTGGTCCGCCACCCCATCTATTCGGGGTTCTCGCTGGCCGCCGTGGGCACGGCGCTGGCCATCGACCAACTGCGCGGGGTGGTCGCGGTCGGGCTCATGCTGCTCGCCTGGCGTCTCAAGTGGCCGATCGAGGAGCGCTTCATGATCGAGGAGTTCGGAGACCGGTACCTGGACTACCGGAAACGGGTAAGCGCAATTATCCCACGCATTTGGTAGCCGGTCGCCGCCCGTCGGGAGGGGGGCTATCTTTCACTCATGCCACTCCCGATCATTCGCGCCACCACCATCCTGGCCGTCCGCCGCGAGGGCAAGGTCGCCATCGGCGGCGACGGACAGGTGACCGTGGGCGACACCGTGATGAAGGCCAAGGCGCAGAAGGTGCGCGCCATGCAGGGCGGCAAGCTGCTCACCGGGTTTGCCGGTTCGGTGGCCGACGCGCTCACGCTGTTCGAGAAGTTCGAGGAGAAGCTCACGCGCTTTCCGGGCAACCTGCCGCGCGCCGTGGTGGAGTTGGCCAAGGAATGGCGCAGCGACCGCGTGCTGCGCCGGCTCGAGGCGATGCTCATCGTGGCCGACGTCAGCAACGGCTACATCATCTCGGGCACCGGCGAGGTGATCGAGCCCGACGACGGCATCCTCGCCATCGGTTCCGGCGGCCCGTACGCGCTGTCCGCCGCCCGCGCCCTGGCCAACAACACCACGCTGGCCCCGCGCGAGATCGTGGAGCGCAGCCTGCAGATCGCGGGCGAGATCTGCATCTATACCAATACCAATATAACCGTCCTCGATGCCTGAGCCGGCGTAGCCGGCGCACGCGACGGCCCATTCCGCGCCGCCGCGCCCGCCGCCGGCCTCCCGGCGCGTGCCCATGCCAACCAACCATACCGAGCAAGTCCTGGCCCGTCTCGCCGACCTGACCCCGCGTCAGATCGTGGCCGAGCTGGACCGCTACATCGTGGGCCAGGCCGACGCCAAGAAGGCGGTGGCCATCGCGCTCCGCAACCGGTGGCGCCGGCAGCGCGCCCCCGAGGGCATCCGCGAGGAGATCGCCCCCAACAACATCATCCTCATCGGGCCCACCGGCGTGGGCAAGACCGAGATCGCGCGCCGCCTGTCCAAGCTGGCCGGCGCGCCGTTCATCAAGGTGGAGGCCTCCAAGTTCACCGAGGTGGGCTACGTGGGGCGCGACGTGGAGTCCATGGTGCGCGACCTGGTGGAGAGCGCCATCGACATGGTGCGCACCGAGCGCGAAGCCGAGATCGAGGACCTGGCGCACGAGCGCGTGGAGCAGCGGCTGCTCGACCTGCTGCTCCCGGCGCCCGAGGCGCCCAAGGCCAGGACCCCCGAGCAGCCGGACGCCGAGACGTCCAACGTGTTCGTGGTCTCGGCGCGCGGCGACGTGACCCGCGAGCAGGAGCTGGCGCAGGAGCGCCACCAGCGCACGCGGGAGAAGCTGCACCAGCTGCTCAAGGACGGGCAGCTCGAGGGGCGCGAGGTGGAGGTGGAGGTCACGCCGCGCGCGCCGATGATCGACGTGCTGTCGGCGCAGGGCGCGCCCGAGGGGATGGAGAACTTCACCGACATGCTCAAGGACATGCTGCCCAAGCGCCAGAAGAAGCGCAGCGTGAAGGTGAGCGAGGCCCGGCGCATTCTCCTCGAGCAGGAGTTCGAGAAGCTGATCGACATCGAGGAGGTCACGGCCGACGCGCTGGAGCGCGTGGAGAAGCTCGGCATCATCTTCCTCGACGAGATCGACAAGATCGCCGGCGAGCGTTCGCAGATGGGCGGCCCCGACGTGTCGCGCGAGGGCGTGCAGCGCGACCTGCTGCCGATCGTCGAGGGCTCCAACGTGCAGACCAAGTACGGCATGGTGAAGACCGACCACGTGCTGTTCATCGCCGCCGGCGCCTTCCACGTGTCCAAGCCCAGCGATCTCATCCCCGAGCTGCAGGGGCGGTTTCCCATCCGCGTGGAGCTCAAGCCGCTCACCGAGGCCGATTTCGTGCGCATCATGACCGAGCCCGAGAACGCCCTCACCAAGCAGTACGCGGCGCTGGTCGAGGCCGAGGGCGCCAAGCTCACGTTCACCGACGACGGCATCCGCGAGATCGCGCGCATCGCCGCGCTGGTGAACGAGCGCATGGAGAACATCGGCGCCCGCCGGCTGCACACCGTGATGACCACGCAGCTCGAGGAGGTGCTCTACGAGTTGCCCGACCGCGGCACCGCCGAGATCGTCGTCGACGCCGCCGCCGTGCGCGACAAGCTCAAGGCCATCGTGGAAGACGAAGACCTCCGGCGCTACATTCTCTAGTCCCCAACCCTCAAACCACTCGGCATCTTCCCATGGCCAAGCCCGTCACCGCCGCCGCGCCCGCCCTGCCGCCCGAGTCGTATCCGCCGCACCGCGACTTCCTGCAGATCACCGACTTCACGCGCCCCCAGCTCGAGCGGCTGTTCGCGCTCGCCGAGCGGATGCGCGGCGGCGGCTACACCAAACAGCCGCTGGCCGGCAAGACGCTGGCGATGATCTTCATGAAGGCGTCCACGCGCACGCGCGTGTCGTTCGAGGTGGGCACGTACCAGTTGGGCGGGCACGCGCTGTTCCTCTCGCCCCGCGACGTGCAGCTGGGCCGCGGCGAGCCCATCGCCGACACGGCGCGCGTGCTGTCGCGCTACGTGAACGGGATCATGATCCGCACCTTCGCGCACCAGGACGCCGAGGTGCTGGCGCAGTACGCGGGCGTGCCCGTGATCAACGGGCTCACCGACATGGTGCATCCCTGCCAGGTGCTGGCCGACCTGCTCACCGTGCGCCAGCATCTGGGCAGCTATGAGGGAAAGGTGATTGCCTGGATCGGCGACGGGAACAACATGGCCAATTCGTGGATCAACGCCGCCAACCGGCTGGGGTTCGAGTTGCGCATCGCCTGTCCCGAAGGCTACGAGCCGGCCGACCACCTGCTGGTGGAAGCCAAGAAGCACGCCAGGATCACCGTGACGCGCGACCCGATGGCCGCCGCCGAGGGGGCCCACGTGGTGACCACCGACGTGTGGGCGAGCATGGGGCAGGAGGAGGAGCAGAAGACGCGCGCCAAGGCGTTCGCCAAGTACACCGTCAACGCCAAGCTGATGAAGAAGGCCGACCCGGGCGCGATCTTCCTGCACTGCCTGCCGGCGCATCGCGGCGAGGAGGTCTCGGCCGACGTGATCGACGGGCCGCAGAGCCGCGTGTGGGACGAGGCCGAGAACCGCCTGCACGTGCAGAAGGCGATCATGGCCGTGCTGATGGGCGGGGAAGAGGTCGGGTAGGGCCTCCGCCGGGCGTGGCCGATGGGCAGCAGGCGGCGACCGCCCACTGCCCACCGCCCACGCTTCCTACCGGGTGAGCGTGAGCAGCGCGAACGAATTGGGCTTCACGGGCGGGCGGCCGCGTCCACCGGCCGGCCTGGCGCCGAACTCGGCCGACACCGTGTAGAGCGTGTGCGTGGCCGGATCGAGTTCCATGGTCCGCGCGCCCTCCATGGTCTTCACCGTCTGCACCACCGTGTAGTGATCGGGCGAATCCTCGTGCATCACGGTGATCGTGCCGTCGCCGCACGACGCGAACGCGAGCTGCGTGCCGGCGTCGAACCGCGTGGCGTCCACGCCCTGACCGATGGGCACGGTGGTCACGAGCTTGCCGGCCGCGGCGTCGGAGATGGCCATCACGCCGCTCCGGCAGCCGCTGAACAGCCGGTGGTGGGCCACGTCGATGGCCAGCCCGGTGGGCGCCTTGCACGGGGCGATGGACCACTGCCGCACCACCTTCATGGACGTCACGTCCACCTCGTCCACGGCGCCCTTGCTCTCGATGTTCACGTACACGTGTCCCTCGCCGTCCGACACGCCGAACTCCGGTTTGCCCTGCAGATCGATGGTGCCCAGGTTCCGGCCCGTGACGGCGTCGATCACGCTGGACGAGCCGGCGTCGCCGTTCATGGTGAAGATGTGCTTGCTGTACGCATCGTACAGGATGCCGTCGTCGTCCACGGCGGCGTGCGTCTTGCCGATCACCTTGAGCGTTTTGAGATCGATCATGCGCACGGTGCTGTCGCCGCCCGAGGTGGCGAAGGCGTGGCCGGCGCCGTAGGCGAACGCCACGCCGTGCGCGCGGTCGAAGCCGGGGATCTCGGCGATCACGGCGCCGGTGGCCGGGTTCACCACCATCACGCGATTCTCGCGCGCGATGAACAGCCGGTGTCCCTGGCCGTCGAGCGCGAGATAGTCCCAGCCGCCGTCGCCGCCGATGGCGTGGGTGGCGGCCACATGGTAGCCCGGGCCCTGCGCGGGGGCGGCCGCCATCAGCACGGCTGCCGCGGGAAGGAGGAACGACCGAAACATCGACATGACATGCGCTCCAGATGAGTGAATGCGGAGCCGGGTGGGCCGGCCCCTGACGCGAGCGGGGAGCCGACGGTGACCCGCCGGCTCCCCGAAATGTGGGCTCGGTGCCTGTCAGGAACCTTACAGCGCCCGGGGCCTCACGCCCCGCCGAACCCGATCTTGGTGCCCAGGATCACGGTGCGTCCGTAGAACTCGCGCTGCACGCTGTAGGCGTGGCCCGGCGAGCCGTTGAAGAAGCCGAACACGGCGTCGTTCAGGTTCAGCCCCTGCAGCTGCACCTGCACGTCGCTGGTCACGTTGTAGACCAGCGAGGCGTCGATCTGGGAGTGGGCGTAGAAGTAGTTGTCGCCGTTGGCGGTCTGGGAGCCGTCGCCGTAGCCGGCGATGTTGGCGCCCTGGTACTGCCAGGCTGCCCGGGCGTCCACGGGCCCCCAGTTGTACGTGAGCGCCACGTTGGCCACGTTGGGCGAGGTGCGGGGCAGGGGCGCGGTGCGGGCCACCACGGGGGCGCCGAGTCCGGCGGCCGTGGTGGCGGTGTCGGCCAGGATCTGGGCCTGCGATTCCACGTGCGTCCAGTTCACGTCAAAGCCCAGCCCCGCCCACGCGCCGGGCAGGAACCGCAGGCGGT
>DATLTC010000018.1 GCA_035533755.1 Gemmatimonadaceae bacterium | reverse complement strand
CGGCAGGTGGTGCACGGCGTGGCCGATCTCGTCTACGTGAACCACTCGCCCGACACGCTGCGCGAGATGTACGTGCAGCAGTACCTGAACGCGTTCCGGCCGGGCTCCCGGTGGAGCGCGGTGGACGCGCGCGAGGGGCGGCTGCGGTTCCAGGACCTGAAGGACCCCGACTACGGGTACGAGCGGTTCACCGCCGCGCCGACGTTCGACGGCACGCCGGAGGCGGCGCAGTATCCCGGGGCGCCCGACAGCACGGTGGCGCGCTTCACGCTGCCGCACCCGCTGGCGCCGGGCGATTCGATGCGCGTGCACTTCGCATGGGACGCGCGGCCGTCCACGGAGTTCCGGCGGCAGGGGCGCGCCGGGCGCCACTACGATTTCGCGCAGTGGTATCCCAAGGTCGCGGTGTACGACCGGGGCGGGTGGGAGTCCAACCCGTTCGTGCCGGCGGGCGAATTGTACGGCGAGTTCGGCACGTACGACGTGACGTTGGTGGTGCCCGACGATCAGGTGATCGGCGCCACGGGGGTCCCCGTGGCCGGCGATCCCGGGTGGGCCGCGGCCCTGCGGTGGGGCGTGCTGCGCATTCCGCGCGATGCGTACGGGAGCGTGCCGCCGGCGCCGGCGGTGAACGTGCCGGCGGGCGACAAGGCGGTGCGCTTCTACGCGCGCAACGTGCACCACTTCGCGTGGTCCGCCTCGCCCGACTACCGCTACGAGGGCGGGATCTACGTGCGGCAACTGCCGCCCGAGCACTTCAGGACGTGGGACACGCTGTCGATCAACGTGCTCTACCAGCCGGGGGACGACAGCACGTGGGGCGGGGGCCGCGCGGTGGAGCGCACGATCCGCGCGTTCCAGTGGCTGGAAAAGATCTGGGGGCCCTACGCGTGGCCCACGTTCACCAACCTGCATCGTCTGGAGAACGGCGGCACGGAATTCCCGATGATGATCATGGACGGGAGCGCCGAGCTGCCACTCATCCTGCACGAGGGCGGGCACCAGTTCACGTACGGCATCCTGGCGGACAACGAATGGCGCTCGGGGTGGATGGACGAGGGGCTCACCAGCTACCAGACGGCGTGGGCGCAGGGGGAGACGCCGCAGGAGTTGGCGGCGGCGGGTCCGCCCATGGCGCCGAGGTTGGCCCAGGGGTATCGGGCGTTCGCGACGACGATGACGCGCGCCGAGGAGCGGGGGCTCAACCTCGTGCGCCTGGACATGCTGGGGCACTCGCAGCCCATCGGAACGCCGGCGTACGACTTCCGCGACTTCGGGACGTACAACGCGATGATCTACAGCCGCGGCGAGCTGATGTACTCGCAGCTGCGCGACGCGTTGGGCGACAGCGCGTTCCGGGCGTTCTTCCACGACTACTACACGCGCTGGGCGCTCAAGCACGTGGACGAGCGGGCCATGGAAGGCTCGGCGGAGCGCGCGTCGGGCAAGCCGCTGGGGTGGTTCTTTGACCAGTGGGTGCATCATGTGGGGCTGGTGGACTACGCGCTCACCCGCGCCGTGACGTCGCAGACGAGCGACGGTCACTGGGTGACGGCGGCGACGATCGAGCGGCGCGGCGACTACGTGCACCCGATGCCGGTGGGGGTGCGCACGGCGAGCGGGTGGACGATCGGCCGGGGCGACTACTCGAAGGACGTGCAGACGGTGGAGATCACCACCGCCGGGAAGCCGCTCGAGGTGCGGATCGATCCCTACCACACCACGTACGACTGGGACCGGCGCGACGACGTGGTGGGCGCCAGCGTGTTCGGGCTGAGCGGCGCCGAGCCGGTGTTCGACTGGCCGTTCGTGGATCAGGCCAACCGCGACCATTCGCTGGTGGCGCTGTCGCCGCTGGCGTGGTACTCGGACCCGGGCGCGCTGGCGGTGGGGATGCGCGCGCGCGCGAATTACCTGGGGATGGTGGACCGGTACGACATGGGCCTGGCGGTGGAGAGTGGGCTGCGGGCCGTGCCGTCGGGCCCGCCGCCGCGGGCGATCAGCCGCGTCCAGGGGTGGTGGCGATTCGAGAATCCATATGTGTCGGCGTGGCCGGCGCCGCTGATGGGACTGTCGGGCGGCGTGGCGCTGCTGGACGGCGTGGGGCGGGTGGATCTGTCCCAGCGGTGGGACCTGAGCCCGTACTGGACCGCCCCGGGGCCGAAGATCACGGCGACGGTGGGCGCGACGGGGGCGTACGTGTACGATCGCGGCATGCTGCCCGCCAACTGGGACAACCGGCCGCTCACCGAATTGCACGGCACGTTCGGCGTGCGCCTGCCGGCGGCGCTCCTGGCGGACAGCGGCTACTCGGCGATCGACGCGGCGGCGGGTGTTGGGCTCTCGTCCACGGCATACGGCCGCGCCGAGTTGAGCGCGCGGAGCGCGAACTACTGGAACGACGGCGCCAACGCGTTGAACCTGCGGGTGTACGGCGCGATGAGCAACGACCCGCCGGCGCAGGCGGCGCTGCACCTGTCGGCCCGCGATGGGCTGTCGACGTTCGACGACAACTGGTACCGGCCGCGGGGCTCGGTGCTGACGCGTCCCGGGGTGAACTATCTGCCGCTGGGCGGGGCAGGGCTGCGCGGGTACGATCCGGCGATCACGATCCGGCGCATCGTGGCGGGCAACGGGGAGCTGTCGCAGCGGCTGGCCGAGAACGTGTTCAGCCACGTGTCGCTGTGGGGCTCGGCGTTCGCCGATGCGGGGTTCGCGTCGTCGGACACGTACGCGCTGGACGGGGCGTTCCTGGCCGACGCCGGCGTGGGGGTGTCGCTGCGGGGGCGGCTGTACGATCGTGACCTCACCGTGCGGCTGGACGCGCCGCTGGTGGTGCAGCAGCCGGCGTTGGCCGGCGGGGGCGGGTTGACCAGGCGCGGCGCGACCGTGGCGGCGCGATGGACGTTCAGCTTCGGGGATCTCTGGTAGCGCGGTGGCCCTGGCAGCGCATGACGGGGAATCGTGCGATATTGTGGGGTCCTTCACCCCGATTCGCATGTCCGGTCGAGCCACCGTCACGCACGTCCCCAAGCCCTGGGGACATGAAACCATCTGGGCCCACACCGACCAGTACGTGGGCAAGATCCTGCACATCAAGGCGGGGCAGGCCCTGTCGGTGCAGTATCACGACGTCAAGGACGAGACGGTGTATCTGCTGTCGGGCGAGCTGATCTACCGCGTGTGGGACCAGCCGGTGGCGGGGGGCGCCGTGCCGCCGGACGCCAAGCCGGTGGACGTCAAGCTCACGCTCGGCGAGGCGTACCGCATCACGCCGCACACGGTGCACCAGATGGAAGCGGTCACCGACTGCGACATTCTCGAGGCGTCCACTCCCCATCTGGCCGACGTCGTCCGGCTGCAGGACCGCTACGGACGCCAGGGCACGAGCGCGCCATGAAGGTGATCATTCCGTTGGCGGGCAAGGGCACGCGGCTGCGCCCGCACACGCACGTGACGCCCAAGCCGATGCTGCGCATCGCGGGCAAGCCGGTGATCGACTACGTGATGGACGACCTGCAGCGCCTGGGCGGGGTGGAGCAGGTGGTGTACATCACCGGGCATCTCAAGGAGAAGGTCGAGGCGTACGCGCGCGGCAAGTATCCGTTCGACTCGGTGTTCATTGAGCAGCACGTGCAGGACGGCACGGCGGGCGCCGTGGCGCTCGCCCGACCGTACGTGGACCAGCCGGTGCTGATCGTGTTCGTGGACACGATCTTCGACGCCGATCTCTCGGTGATCCATCGCACCGACGCCGACGGGATCATCTGGACCAAGGAAGTGGAGGACTACCAGCGGTTCGGCGTGGTGGTGACCGACGCCGACGGCAACATGACGCGGATCGTGGAGAAGCCGACGACGCCGATCTCCAAGCGCGCCAACATCGGGTTGTACTACATCCGCAACTGGAAGCTGCTGTACGAGGGGATCGCCCACGTGCTGGCGGCGCCCAAGAACAAGGGCGAGTACTATCTCACCGACGCCTTCCAGTACATGATCGACCACGGCGCGAAGATCCGCGTGATCGACGTGGAGGGCTGGTACGACGCGGGCAAGCTCGACACGCTGCTCGCGACCAACCGGGCGATCCTCGAGACGCGGCACATGGCGCGCCATCCCGCGGCGGGCGCCGGGGTGACGTTCGTGGAGCCGGTGTACGTGGAGGACGGCGTGACGCTGCGCCGGGCGACGATCGGGCCCAACGTCTCGATCAGCGCCGGCACGACGATCGAGGATTCCACGCTGCGCGACACGATCGTCGGCTCGCGGGCGCGGATCCTGCGGTGCGCGCTTCACGATTCGCTGATCGGCGACGAGGTGGCGCTGGAGGGGGTGGCCGGGCAGGTGACGGTGGGCGACCAGTCCGAGGTGTTGGCCGGGTAGCTGGCGGGGGGAGGTATCGCGCCGCCGCCGCCCGGGTGGTATCGTTGCGGCACGCCCCCATCCGCCTTTCCATGATCTCCGTTCGCGCGCTCACCAAACTGTACGGCGACTTTCCCGCCGTGTCCGGACTCTCGTTTGACGTGGGGCCGGGCGAGGTGCTCGGCCTCGTGGGCCCCAACGGCGCCGGCAAGACGACCACGCTGCGCTGCCTGGTGGGGATCATCGCCCCGTCGCAGGGCACGATCGCGATCGCCGGCCACGACATCGTGACCGACCCGGTGGAGGCCAAGCGGGCGCTGGCGTTCATTCCCGACGAGCCATACTTGTTCGAGTATCTCACCGTCGAGGAGCACCTGACGTTCGTGGCCCGCGTGTACGGCGTGGCCGACGCGGGGGCGCGCGCCCCCGAGCTGCTGCGCGAACTGGAGCTGACCGACAAGGCGCGGGCGTTGCCCGGGGAACTGTCGCGCGGCATGCGCCAGAAGCTGGCCATCGCCTGCGGGCTGCTGCACAACCCGTCGGGGTTGATCCTCGACGAGCCGCTCACGGGGCTGGATCCGGGCGGGATGCGCCGGATGAAGAACACGATCGCCGCCCGGGCGCGCGACGGCGCCGCGGTGGTGCTCAGTTCGCACCTTCTGCACCTGGTGGAGGAGTTGTGCACCAAGCTCCTCGTGATCGCCAAGGGGCGGGCGGTGGCGTATGGCACGCTGGAGCAGATCGTGGCCGAGCGACCGGCGCTGGCGGGGCGCAGCCTCGAGGACGTGTTCCTGATGCTCACCGGCGACGGGTCGGACCGGCCCATCGGAGCCTGAGTGGGGGCCGTCGGCGCGTTGGTCTACCTCACCTGGACCAGCCTCCGCAATCGCGTGGCGTTCCAGGTGCGGCGGTCCAGGAATCCGCGTTATGCGCTGGCCCTGGTGATCGGCGTGGCGTACTTCTGGTTCGTGTTCGGGCGCCATGCCGGCAGGGCGCATGGGCAGAGCACGCTGGACCTGGGCGGCGCGGCCCATCTGGTGGTGGTGGGGGCGCTCTTTGCCGGCGCGGTGGCGGTGTGGCTGTTCGGCGGCGACCGCACGGCGCTCGCGTTCTCGCAGGCCGAAGCGATGTTCCTGTTCCCGGCGCCGCTGAGCCGCCGACAGCTCGTGGGCTACAAGCTCGCGCGCGCGCAGTTCGTGGTGATCCTGAATACGCTGATCTGGATGTTGATTCTGCGCCAGAATGGGTCGGCGCTTCCGTTCATGCTGCGCGCGATGGGACTGTGGCTGCTGTTCACGGTGGGGTATCTGCACCGCCTGGGCGCGGCGTTGGTGCGGGAATCGTGGGCGCAGCATGGCATGCCGGGCGCGCGGCGCCACGCCGCCTCCATCGCCGTGTTCGTGGCGGCTATCGCGGCCGTGACGTTCAATGTGGTGACGAGCGCCGGGACGTGGCGGGCCGCCGACGGTGCGCGCGCCACCGCGGAGGCGCTGTCGGCGGCGCTGGCGCGGCAGCCGGCAAGCCTGGTGCTCTGGCCCATCAACGCGATCGTCGCGCCGGCGTCGGCCGCGTCGGCCGCGTCGGTGGCCGAGTGGCTGCGTGTGCTGCCCGGCGCGCTGCTCGTGCTGCTCGTGCACGTGGTGTGGGTGATGCGCACCGACACGGCATTCGAGGAGGCGGCGCTCACGGCCACGAGCGAGCGGGCGCGGCGCGTCGCCGCGCTGCACAACCGCCCGGCATTCGCCACGGCGAAACCGAGCGCCGCGGCCAGGCCGGCCGCCGCGGCCGCCGGCTCACGCGGACTCCCGCTGGCCCCGACGGGTTGGCCCGCCGTGGCCATCGTGTGGAAGAACATCGTCTGCCTGCGGCGCACGATGCAGTTCCGGCAGTTCATCTCGCCCCTGCTGCTCGCCGCGGTGGTCGGCACGTTGGCCGGCCCCAAGCTGGGCGGCGTGGCCGCGGGGCTCGCGTTCGGCGCGCTGGTGCTGACCGCCGTGCTGCTCCTGATGGGCCCGATGATGCTGCGCGGCGATCTGCGGCAGGATCTGCAGCATCTGGCGGAGTTGAAGACGCTGCCGTTCCGCGGCGCGACGATCGTGGCCGCCGAGGTGCTGAGCGTGTCGATCCCGCTGGCTGTGGTTCAGGCGCTGGCGCTGGCCGCGGCGGCGGGCGCGGCGCACGTGGCGCATCTCGAATGGGGGCCGCTGCCGGTGCGGTGGGCGCTCACCGTGGGCGCGCTGCCGGTGCTGCTCGCGTTCAACGCCGCGAGCGTGACGATCCAGAACGGCGCGCCGATCCTGTTTCCCGGGTGGGCGCGGCTGGGCACGGTGGTGGCGGGCGGCGTGGAGATGATGGGGCAGATGATCCTGCTGATGGGTTTCTATCTGATCCAGCTGGCGGTGCTGCTGGTGGTACCGGCGGCGATCGGCTTCGTGTCGGTGTACGAACTCGGCGCCACGGGGGCGGCCGGCCTGCTGGTGGCGTTGCTCGCCGGCAGCGTCGCGCTCGCGTTCGAGCTGCAGGGCGTCGTGCAACTGCTCGGCCGCGCGTTCGAGCGCATCGAGCCCACGTCGGTCTCGGGCTGATCAGTCCGGCGGCGACTGCGCCGCGGCGACCACGATGGCGAGGGCGCGAGCGATGCCGCGCGTCCCGTGCGCATTCTCGAACCATTCGGTGGTGGAGTGCGCGTCGCCGCCCTTTCCGCCGGCGCCGATGGCGATGGCGGGAATGCCGAGCCCGATGGGCACGTTGGCGTCGGTGGACGCGATGGCCAGCTCGGGGTCGCGTCCCACCAGCTTCGTCATGGCTTGCGCGGCATGGACCAGCGGGTCATCGGCGGGAGTCTCGCCGGCGGGCCGGTCGCCGATGCGGGTGACGTGCACGGAGAGCGCCGGCGTGTCGTGGGCGCGGCGGTGGTTCTCCTCGTCCACGGCGGCGGCGATGGCGCGGTGGACCTCGGCTTCCGTGTGGTCCAGCTGGCGGCCGTCGGTCGAGCGCACGTCGAGTTCGAGCCACGCGTGGTCGGGAATGGAATTCACGGAGATGCCGCCGCCGATGCGTCCCACGCTGAGCGTGGTGCGGGGATCGGCGGGCAGGCGAATGGCCGAGAGCCGCGCCGTGGCGCCGGCGGCCGCGTGAATGGCGTTGGGGGCGCCGAACGCCGACCAGCTGTGGCCGCCCGGCCCGCGGAACGTCACGCGGAAGCGGCGCGCGCCGAGCGCGCGGTGGATGATCCGCTCGTCGCCGGCGCCGTCCACGGCGATCATCGCCGCCGGCCGCTCGCCGGCGCGGGCGAAGTAGTGCTTGGCGCCGCGCAGGTCGCCGTTGCCCTCCTCGCCCGTGCTGCCGAGGAACTCCACCGGGTGTTCGAGCGGGATGTGGCGCGGGTCGAGGCATTCGGCGATGGCGAGCATCGCGGCGAGGCCGCGCCCGTTGTCGGTGATGCCGGGTCCGAAGAACCGCCGGCCCTCGCGGCGCACGGTGAGCACCGTCTCGCGCGGAAAGACCGTGTCGAGATGCGCGCAGACCACCACCGGCCGGTCGTCGCGCCGGCCGGGGCGCCGCCCGATCACGTTGCCCGCTTCGTCGATGCGCACGCCGGCCAGCCCCAGCGCGGCAAAACGGTCGCGCAGCCAGGCGGCGCGGGCGCCCTCGTCGCCGGTGGGCGCGGGCACTTCGGCCACGGTCACCTGCGTGCGCATGACGTCGTCGTCGCGCGCGGCCAGGCGCTCGCGCAGCGGGGCGAGGGCGGCGAAGGTCTGGGCGTGGCGATTGGAGGAACGGGGCATGTGCCTAAAAACAGCGGGGCGTCGCGGCCGTTTGGCAAGAGGTAGATTCCCCGAACGCCCATGACCGAGCCCGCCATGCCTCCCGCCCCCGAATCGCCCCGCCGCCTGGGCCGCAACGTCGTGGCGCTCGGCCTCGTGAGCTTCTTCACCGACGTGTCGAGCGAGATGATCTATCCGCTCCTGCCGCTGTTCCTCACGATGACGCTGGGCGCGAGCGCGGCGTTCGTGGGCGCCATCGAAGGCACGGCGGAATCCATCTCGGCGCTGCTCAAGCTGGCCAGCGGGTGGTGGTCCGACCGCGTGCGCGCGCGCAAGCCGTTCGTGCTCGTGGGCTACGTGATCGCGTCGATCACGCGGCCGTTGATCGCGATCGCGCAGTCGGCCACGCAGGTGCTGGCCATCCGCGTGGGCGACCGCGTGGGCAAGGGACTGCGCAACTCGCCGCGCGACGCGCTCATCGCCGACTCGGTGGATCCGTCGATTCGCGGGCGGGCGTTCGGATTCCAGCGCGCGTGGGACAACGCCGGCGCGATGGTGGGGCCGCTCGTGGCCTTCGGGCTGCTGCAGTGGGAGGGGCTCACGATGCGCCACGTGTTCTGGCTGGCGCTCGTGCCGGGCGCGATTGCCGTGGGCGTGGTGATCTGGGGAGTGCGCGAGGTGCCCAAGCGGGTGGCGCCGAGCGGCACGCCCCTCGACCTGTCGCAGCCGATGGGCGGGCGGTTCTGGGCGTTCATGGCGGTGATCTTCGTGTTCACGCTCGGCAACTCCACCGATGCCTTTCTGCTGCTGCGCGCGCGGCAGCTCGGCGTGCCGATCGCGCTCATGCCGATCATCTGGGCGCTGCTCAACGGCGTGAAGACGGTGACCAACACGCCGGGGGGCGCGCTGTCGGACCGGATCGGGCGCAAGCCGACGTTGGTGATCGGATGGCTGTTCTACGCCGCGGTGTACTTCTCGTTCGCCCACGCGTCGCAGCAGTGGCACGCGTGGGCGCTGTTCGCGGTGTACGGGCTGTACTTCGGATTCTCCGAGGGCGCCGAACGCGCGCTGGTGTCGGACGTGGTGCCGGCGGAACGGCGCGGCACGGCGTTCGGGTGGTACAACCTGGCCGTGGGCCTGGGAGCGCTGCCGGCATCGCTGATCTTCGGCGAGATCTGGGACCGCGTGGGACCCGGCGCGGCGTTCACGCTCGGCGCGAGCCTGGCGCTCGCGGCGGCGGTGGGGATCGTGCTCGTGGCGCCGGGGCCGCGACGGGCGGCCTGATCGGGCGCTACGACGCGGGAAGATCCATCGCGACCAGCACGGCGGTGACGACGAGGACGGCGAGCGCGAGCGCCAATTCGGTGGCGGCCGAACGGCGCAGGCGCGCGGTGGCCGCCTCGGTGCCGAGGGCGGGGCGGGCGCGCCGCCAGTTGTACGCGCCCACGCCCACGGTGAGCAGCACCAACGCGAGCTTGAGTTCGAGCACGTGCCCATAACGCGACGTGAACAGCGCGTGCACGGTACGCACGCGGAGCCACGCCGAGACGCCGCCGCTCAGCGCCACCAGCACCGCGCCCCCCAGGGCCACCGGTGAGAACGCGTTGACCGTGGACGCCACGGTCGTCCAACGATCGGCGGCGGGTGAGTGGACGAGCACCGGCATCGCGACCACGGCCAGGCAGCACAATCCGCCCAGCCAACTCGCCGCGGCGAACACGTGCACCGCGTCGTCGGCAACGGCGGCGATCGTGAACTGCGCCGATGCCGCTGCGTGGCCGCCGAATGCCGGCGCCAGCGCCAGGCCCACGCCGGCCACGAGGGCGGCGGCCCATGCAGGACGCGTATCGCGCCGCGCGGCGAATCCGAGCGCGAGCAGCGCGCCGGTGGCGCTCGCCAGGCCAAGCAACCATGCCCGTCCCCACGCCGTGTGCCGGACGACGGTGTTGAGCGTGGGGATGGCGCCGGCGCCGTCGCCGGCGAGCAGGTCCTGCTGTTGCGCGAGGCGCAGCCACGCCACCGCGAGCAGCGCCGCGGCCGCCAGGGCGCCGAGCACGGCCAGGCGCTGGGCGATGCGGGCGGTGGATTCGGCGCCGACGCGCGCGCCGTCGAGCACGGCCAGACGGAACATGATGACGCCGATCACGACCAGCGTTGCCGTGAACCACAGCCAGCGCACGGCCACATCAGCGGGCGCCAGCACACCGGCGTCGGCCGGAGGCGCCGCGGTGGCAGGTGCGCGCACCATACCCGCCATGTCGGACGGGGTGGGGGACATGCGGCCGACACCTGCCGGCGCCGGCTGCGCGATGGCGAACGTGAATGATCCGCCGGACGGATGGCCGTCGCTGGCCACGGCGTGCCATCGGACGGTGTAGCGGCCGGCGGGCATGGCGCCGATGATGGGCACGTGCACGGCGAGCCGGTCGTGGGGGTCGGCACCGAGGGCGCCGAGGGCGACGGGCGTGCCCGCGCTGTCGCTCAACGTCACGCCGGACAGCGCCAACTCGGGGGCTTCGGTGAACCAGAGATCGATGACCGTGGGAGGCGCGGCGAGCGAGGCGCCGGCGCGCGGGGTGCTGCGCCTGAGATGCGCGTGCGCGAACAGGGGAGCGGCGGACATGAGCATGGCGAGCGTGGCGATGGCCACGCTCGCGCCCACTCGGGTGCGTCGGCGCGCCATGGTCATTGGCGGACCTCTTCGTTGCTCTGTCCCATGGCCGGCATGTTCATGTCCATCGTGGCTCCTGCGGGCGCGCGCGCCGGCGTGACGCGGAGGTATACATCGATCGCGAGCGGTGTGCGCGATCCGTACGCTCCCGCCAGGTCGGCGGGCACGGCGTTGGCCGTGCCGAGGAATCCGACGCCGATGGCGAGACCGGCGGCGCGGATCACGCGCCGTTCGAACCCCAGGCTCGATTCGGCCACGCGGAACTTCCGCGCCGCGCCGAATCCGGCGACGCCCAGCTCCTCCGCGGTCTTGTCGACCAGTTCGGCGCGGCCGAAGAACGCATTGCGCCCGTCGGGCGAGAAGTCCGCCTCGACCAGCGCGCTGTTGGTCACGCCCTGGCCGCCGCTGGTGGCGTTGGAGCCGACGATGGCGGTGGCGGCGAATCGGCCGCCGCCGCCGAGCGCCGTTGCGAACGCGGCCGAGGCGACGAGGCGGTGCACCGACTCGCCGGGGTGGAGCGCCTCGGGACGGCTGATGAAACCGTAGCCCGTGGTGAGGCTCCAGTTGGGGCCGGGGTCGTACGTGGCGCGCGCCGAATACGAGTTCAATTGGATGGGATCGAAGTTCCAGCGATTCTCATCCGGCTCGTGTCCGTTGAACACCGAGCCCTCGAGCCGCAGCGTGCGCGTGAACACGCCGGCGGTGACCACGCCGAACGTCACGTGGGTGGCGTCCTGCCAATGGTGCCCGAGCGGCGCCATCGGATCGTGCGCCGCCGAGGCGCGGTGCATGAATGCCACCGGTCCGAGCGCCGGCTCGCCCACCGGCGCCGCGTAGGCGAGGATGCCGACCGTCCGGCTGATGGCGCGCTCGTACTCGGCGTCGAGTTCCATGACCGCATCGTGGGGGTGCTGGCGATCAACCAGCGGCTGTCCGTGGCAGGTCTCGCCCGTCTGCAGCAGGAGCGGATATCCGCAGGCTCCCACGCCGAGCGGATCGAGACTGAACATGCCGCGCAGCGTGAGCTGCCCGCCGGCGGCCGCGCGGCTGGCCATGAGCATGCCCCAACTCAGGCTGCCCAGTTGGCGGCCGCCACGCGGACCGTGCTGGACATCGTACTGGCCGAAGGCGGCGCCGTGCACCATGAGGTTCCACGCGCCGGCGGTGAATTGTCGCGACGGGAGCGGGTCCGCTTCGGGCGTCCACGACGTGCCCGAGCCCATGCGCGCCATGGGAATGCCGAGCGGACCGGCCATCGCGTCGGGGCCGGAGCGCGCGCTGTCGCGCGCCGGGGTCTGGGCGGCGGCGAGCGAGGGGGCGAGGGCGAGGAACAGGACTGTGCCGAGGACGCCCTTCGCATCGAGGCGGTGCCGCGGGAGCAACCAGTGGAGCACGATGACGATCGGTTGAGATTCGACGCGCGGTCGGAGGGTGCGTGCAGTATAGGCGGGCCCGGCGGGCCGGGCTACCAGGCTTCAACAGCAGCGCGAACCTGGCTTGGCGTACTTCTCGTCCAGCCGCTGGCGCGCGAACTCATGGCGCGGCAGCGGTTGCTGGTCCGGATGATGCCGGCGCATGTGGGCGGCGTAGCGTTCGTAATCGGGCACGCCGATGATGCGGCGCGTGATCTCGCCGACGGCGCGCAGACGCGCGCGGAGCGGAGCCAACGCGCGCACGCTCAATCTCCCGCCGTCGCGACGCGCGGTTGGAACGGCACCTCGGACGACACGGCCGGCATGCGGCCGCTGAGCACCGACGTCCAACTCCGCAGGGAGTCGATGAGGATGACCACCACCGAGACCATGAAGAACCCGGCCACCGCCGCGTCGAGGTAGTCGTTGAACATCATCCGCCGCCCGGCGGCGGCGGTGGCCACGCCAGCGGGCAGCGCGCCGGCGTCGATGGCGGCGCCCAGCGCGTGCGCGTGCGACAGGAAGCCCAGGTGCGGGTCGGGGGAGAACATCTTCTGCCAGCCCGCGGTCATGGTCACGATCACCAGCCAGACCAGCGGCAGCACGGTGATCCATGCGTAGCGGGCCTTGCCCATCTTGATGATGACCGTGGTGCCCACGCACAGCGCCACCGCGGCGAGCAGCTGGTTGGAGATGCCGAACAGCGGCCACAGCGAATTGATCCCGCCCAGCGGGTCGATCACGCCCTGATACAGGAAGTGGCCCCACATGGCCACGAACAGGGC
>DATLTC010000017.1 GCA_035533755.1 Gemmatimonadaceae bacterium | reverse complement strand
CTCGTTCTGGATGGCCAGCGTGGTGGCCAAGCTGGCGCACAGTGAGAACCGGGTGCTGCTGCGGCTGCCGTTCATCCTCACCTTTGCCGGCACCACCTGGCTGATGTGGAAGCTCACGGCGCGGCTGTACGGCGAGCGCGCAGGGATGTTCGCCGCGCTGCTGCTCAATCTGGCGCCGGTATACAGCCTCAGCACCGGCGGGTGGATCCTGCCCGACGGCCCGCTGGACTGCGCCATGGTGGCGGCCGCGTTGGCGCTCACGCACGTGCTGCTCGAGCCGAACCCCAGGCACGCCATGCGCTGGTGGCTCCTCGCGGGCCTGGCCACCGGGATCGCGCTGCTGTCCAAGTATCACGGTGTGTTCCTGCTGCTGGGCGCGACGGCGTTCGTGATCACGCGGAGGGAGGCGCGCGCGTGGCTCAAGCGGCCCGAGCCGTACGTGGCGGCGATCGTCGCGCTGGCATTCTTCGCGCCGGTGGTGCTCTGGAACGCGCAGCACGGCTGGGTGTCGTTCCGGTTCCAGGGTGGGCGCGCGATCCCCACCCACGGCAACCATCTCACGTCGCTGCTGCAGAACCTGGCGGGGCAGGCGGGATACCTGCTGCCGTGGATCTGGGTGCCCCTGGTATATCAGGCGTATCGCGCGCTGCGCGCCGGGCCGCGCGACGCGGCGCGCTGGCTGCTGCTCTGTCTGGGCGCCGGCCCCGTGGTGGCGTTCACGCTCATCTCGCTGGGCGGGAATCCGGGATTGCCGCACTGGCCGGCGCCTGGGTACCTGCTGCTGCTGCCGCTGGTGGGCGACGCCGCGGCGCGGCGCGAATTGCGGGGCTCGCGCGAGCGCGTGCAGCTGCGGCGCGGGCTGGTGGCGGCCGCGGTCGCGTTCGTCGCGCTCACCGCGATCGCGGCGAGCGACGTGGCCACGGGGTGGATGGCGCGCGCCGAGCCGGCGTGGTTCACGCGCGGCGACCCGTCGCTCGAAGCATACGACTGGAGCGACCTCCGCCCCGAGCTGGCGGCGCGCGGACTGCTCGGGGACGCCCGGCCGGTGGTGGCGGGCACGCACTGGATCGAGGCGGCCAAGATCGGCTATGCGATGGGGCCCGACGTGCCGGTGCTCTGTCTGAGCGGCGACCCGCGGCACTTCTACTATCTGAATCCGCCGGCCCGGTTCATCGGGCGCGATGTGCTGATTCTGGTGCGCGTGCCGGCGGGCGGGCTCACGTGGAACGTCCGCCAGCAGTACGCCCCGTACTTTGCCGCGGTGGATTCGGCGGGCACGGTGCCCATCCGGCGCTGGGGGCGCGTGGCGTTCACGGTGGCGGTGTACCGGGCCACGCGGATGCGCGCGCCGTATCCCGCGCCGCTGCCGCCCTGACCGGCAGGCGCCTCGACAGGACGGCGGCCACGGGTGAGATTCCGCAACGAAATCCTCTCGCCCCTTTGCTCATGCCTCGTTCTCTCGCGCGCTCGCGTTCCGCGCTGGGCTCCGCGCTCCTCGCCGTCTCGCTGCTGGTCGCGCCCGCGCTGGCGCAGAACCCCAAGCCGCCGCCCCGCGCCCCGGGCGCGCCGCCCGCCGTGGCCGAGCCCGTGTTCGACACCGCGACGACGACGATCCCGTGGTTCCCGCTGGGTGACTCGCCGCTCGCGCTCCGCGGCGACGCGCGGCCCGGCGTGTTCGCGTCGGCGGTGGGCCGGCGCGCGATCGCCATGGGCACCGAGGACGGCCAACTCGAGATGTGGTCGTGGCCCATCAAGTGGCTGCACGACTTTCACCTGTCGTTCCGCGTGCCCAAGTACACGCAGCCGATCGACGGGCGCGACGTGGCGCGGTGGATGGAGGAGCGCCCCGAAGGGATCACGATCACCTACGCGTACGAGCAGTTCACCGTGCGCGAGCACGTGTTCGTGCCGCTCGACAAACCCGCCGTGGTCATCCTGCTCGAGGTGGACGCCATCCGTCCGCTGGACATCATCGCCCAGTTCACGCCCGACATTCACTATGCCTGGCCGGCGGGGCTGGGCGGGCAGTATCTGATCTGGGAGCAGAACGCGCGCGCGTTCCTGTTCTCCGAAGGCAAGCGGCGGATCAACGCCTTTCTCGGGTCGCCGGCCGTGACGCAGGCGTCCGACGTGCCGGCGCACATGCTCGCCGCCGCGCCGCCGGAACTGGTACTCGGCGTGGGCGGCGCCGCCGACCGGTACACGGCGCCGCGGCTGGGCGAGCCGCCGGGCCACGACGTGAACCTGCACGTGGCGTACATCCCCATCGTGCTGGCCGGCGGCGAGATGCCGCACGACTCGGCGCTCGCGCTCTATCGGGAGCTGATCGCCCCGGGGGCCGCGGAGCGCGAGTGGAAGCGCCGCGTGGCGCACGAGGATTCCATTCGCACCACGATGTTCGCCCTGCGCTCGCCGGATACGCTGCTGAACAAGGCCGTGGAGTACGCCAAGGTGAATCTCGATGAGGCGTACGTCTGCAATCCCGACCTCGGCTGCGGCCTCGTGGCGGGCTACGGGCTGTCGGGCGGGGCCAGCGACCGGCCCGGATTCGGGTGGTTCTTTGGCGGCGACGCGGCCATCAACTCCTTTGCCATGGACGGCGTGGGCGAAGCGCCGCTCGTGCGGCAGGGGGCGCTGCGCTTCTTCTCCCGGTACCAACGCGCCGACGGCAAGATCACGCACGAGATCTCGCAGGGCGCCGGGCACGTGGACTGGTTCAGCTACCCGTATCCGTACTATCACGGCGACACCACGCCGTTCTGGATCCTGGCCTTTGGCGAGTACTGGCGGCAGACGGGCGACACGGCGCTCGTCCGCGAGCTGTGGCCCAACCTCAAGCGCGCATACGAGTGGTCGCGCAAGACCGACACCAACGGCGACGGGCTGATGGAGAACCCCGCCGCCGGCGCGGGCGCCCTGGAGGTGGGCGATCTGCAGATCGGCATCCTCTCCGACGTGTACATGAGCGGCGTGTGGGTGGCGTCGCTGGATCGGTTCGCGCGCATGGCCCAGGCCATGGGCGAGCCCGCGTTGGCCGACAGCGCGCAGGCCATCCGCGCGAGGGCCATCCGCACCATGGAATCGGCGCTCTGGCTGCCCAAGCTGCGGCAGTACGCGTTCGCGCTGCTGCAGGACGGCACGGTGAACGCGAATCTCACGGCATGGCCGGCCACGGCGATGGCGTTCGGCGTGTTCAACGCCGCGCGCGGGGCCGACATGGCCGCGCGCCTCGCGTCGTCGAGCATCATGACCGATTGGGGGGCGCGTCCGCTCAGCGCGACGAGCGCGCTGTTCGACCCGCTGCACTACAACAACGGCGCCGTGTGGCCGTTCGTGACGGGGTTCGTGTCGCTGGCCGAGTATCGGTATCACAACGCGCCGGCCGGGCTGTTCGCGCTCGACGCGATCGCGCGCACCACGTTCGCCGAATCGCGGGGGCGCAATCCCGAAGTGATCTCGGGGCGGTTGTACAAACCGCTCGACACGGCGGTGCCGCAGCAGTTCTTCGCCACGTCCATGGTGCTGACGCCACTCATCCGCGGGCTGCTCGGCATCGACGTGGACGTACCGGCGGGGCGGGTGACGCTGGCGCCGCACCTGCCGCCGGATTGGGATTCGGTGGCGGTGGACCACGTGCCCGTGGGACGGAGCACGCTGTCCTTCGTGGTGCGGCGCGCCCGCGGGCGCATCACGCTGTCGGTGCGCCGGAGTGGAGATCGCACGCCGGTGGAGCTGATCTTCTCGCCGGCGCTGCCGCTGGGGGCGCGCGCCGCGGGCGCCGGCGTGACCGTGGACGAGACGCTCGGCGACGTGCACGCGACCGTGCGCGCCTCGCTGGTGGATTCGGCAACGCTGGGCGTGTCGTACAGCGGCGGATGGAGCATCGTGCCGCCGGAGATGCCGCCCACGATCGGCGATCGCTCCAGGGCCCCCCGCGTGTTGAGCGAGCGGCTGTCGGACGCGGGGGCCAACTACGTGGTGTCGCTGGAGGGACTCGCCGGGCGCACGTACGCGTTCCGCGTGATGGCGCCCGGCGTGACGGCGGCGCGCACGCTCGCGGCGTCGGCCAGCACGGGAGCAACGGTCACGGCGGCGGGTGGGGCGGGCGCGGAGCGAGTGGTCGAGGTGACGTTCCCGATGGCGGGCGCCGATGCCGACGGTTACACGGCGGCGGTGGTGACGATGAGCGGACGGCGGCCGTAGCGAAGCGCGACGGCTATCGCTGGGACGCCACCAGCGCCGTCAACTGATCGAACGACTCCACCACGAAGTCCGCCGCCGCCACCACGAGCGCGCGGCGCGCGAACCCCACGTACGCCGCGAACGCCTCGGCCACGCCGCCGCGCTTCATCTCGACGTCGGTGCTGCCGTCGCCCACGGCGAGGATCGGCCGCGGCAGCGCCAGCGCGCGGAGCACCGTGGGCTTGCCGGTCTGCGTCACGAGCGGTGATTCGCGGTCGAACCCCACGTACTCGCCCCGCGCGTTCCACTGCGCCCGCACCGCGTGCACGTCGGCGTCGGCGAATCCCAGGTCGAGGCAGAACGGGCGCACCGCCGCGTCCAGCCCACCGCTCACGGCCACGAGCCGCACCCCCGCCCCGCGCAGCGCGCCGATCGCGGACCGCGCGTCGGGCGCCACGGCGTCGCGATACGCCTCGCCCAGCGCGCGCACCTCGTCGTGTGTGGGCGCGATGCGCTCCAGCCGCGCGGCGTACGCCTGCTCGATGGGCAACGCGCCGGCCATCACCTGGTCCGTGAGGCGGTGCACGAACTCCGCGGTCGCCGGCCCGCGCCGGTCGGCCAGCCAGTTCACGCCCTCGATGCCGGTGAGCGTGGAGTCGACGTCGAACACCACCGAGGCGAATCGTGGAAGGGGCGCGGTCACAGGATGTTGCCCGGCGCGAAGAGCCCCGTGGGATCGAGTTCGTGCTTGATGGCGCGCATCACGCCCATCTGCATCGCCGACAGCTGCAGGGGCAGCCAGCGCGTCTTGAGCTTGCCGATCCCATGCTCGGCCGACACGGTGCCGCCCATCGCGATCACCTCGCGCAGGGTGCGCTCGACCACGGCTTCCATGGCCCGCACCTCGTCGGGATTGCGGGCCACGAAGTTCTGGTGCGGATGCCCGTTGCCCAGATGTCCGTACACGATGCCCGGCGCGATGCCGGCCTCGCCCGCGTGACGGCGCGCCATGGCCACGGCCCGCGCCGCAAGCCGATACGGCACGGCCCAGTCGGTGGACACGCGGCGCCCGCCGGCGGCGAGATACGGCGCCACGCGCTCGTGCATCGTGGCCGGCACCGCGTGCCGCAGCCGCCGGGCTTCGCGGATGGCGGCGTCCCCGTCGAACACGCGCACGTCGGCGGCGTTGGCGCCGAATGCCTCGGCGAGCGCGAGCCACGCGTCGAGCGGTGGCTCGCCGCCGTCGGTGGTCTCCTCGGTGTACACCATGGCTCCGGCCTGCGGCGCCCACGACGGCGCGTCGGCGTCGCCGCGCGCGATGGCGAACGATGCCACGTCGAAGTACTCCAGGCACCGGGGCCGCACCGTGGGCGACTCGCGGGCCGCGACGACGAACGCCAGGGCGCGTTCCTCGTCGGGCAGCGGGATGGCGAGCCCGATGTCACGCGCCGGCCGCTCCAGCAGCGCCAGTTCGGCGGCCACGACGATGCCGAGCGTCCCCTCGCTCCCCACGAACCAGTCCACCGGATCCTGCACCGGCACGAGTCCGGCGGTGTTCTTCTCCACCAGCGGACGTCGCACCTCGACCGTGGCGCCGTCGGCCGTCACCACGGTGAGCGCGCGCACATGGGCGCGCGTGGGACCGTAGCGCAGCGTGCGCGGTCCCGACGCATTGCAGGCCACGGCGCCGCCCACGGTGCACTCCTGATCGCTGGTGGGATCGGGCGCGAAGAACAGTCCGTGCGGCGCGAGCGCGCGCTGCAGGTCGCCGAGCAAAACGCCGGGCTCCACGCGCACGGTGCGCGCGCTCTCGTCCAGGTCGAGCACGCGCGCCATGGCGCGCGTGGAGAGCAGGATACCGCGGTCGGTAATCGACGCGCCCGTGGTGCTGGTCTGCGCGCCCGCCGCCGTGACGCACATCCGCTCGCCCGCGGCGCGGCGCACCGTCTCCGCCACTTCCGCGGCGCTCGTGGGGCGCGCCACGGCCTCCGGTACGCGCCGGAGTCCCGAGGCATCGCGCGCGTACGCTTCGCGAACGGACCGGTCGTGCTCGAGTCCGCTCGCGGTCATGCGGTCACGCGTCCCCGCCAAATCGCACCAGGGTGGCCGAGTGCACGTCGGGGAGCGCGAGCAGGGCGTGGCGCACCTCGTCGCTCACCGCGCCGTCGATCGAGACCACGGCCAGCGCCTCGGCGCCCTGGGCCAGCCGCGCCTGGTGATACTCGGCGATGTTCACGCCGGCGTTGCCGAGGGCGGTGCCCACGTGGCCGATGACGCCGGGCACGTCGCGGTTGGAGAGCACGAGGAGCGTGCCGCGCGGCGCCACGTCCACGTGGAAGTCGCCGATGCGGGTGAGCCGCGGCGGCGCGTCGAGCGCGGCCACGCCGCCCACGCGGATGTCCTGGCCGTCGGCGGCCAGGCGCACCTCGACGGCCCGCGCGTGCGGCGGCACGCCGGCCTCGGCATAGACGAGTTCGATGCCGCGCGACTGCGCCACGGCGCGGGCGTTGATGATGTTCAGCCGCTCGCGTTCGACCACGCCTTCGAGGGCGCCCAGCGCCGCGGCGGCCAGCAGCGGCCCGCGGCCCGGCGCCAGCTCGGCGCCCAGCCGCACCGTGACCGACGCGATGGCCCGGGCCCCCCGGTCGGCGAGCAGCGCGCGCGCCACCGCCGCCACCCGGCGCACGAGCAGCATGGCCGGTTGCAGCGCCTGCCAGTCGCCCCCCGCCTCGGCCACGTTGAGCGAGCGTGAATATTCGTTGTTGAGCAGCGCGTCGCGCACGGCGGCGCAGACGTCCACCGCCACGTTGCGCTGCGCCTCGGCGGTGCTGGCGCCGATGTGCGGCGTGAGCAGGATGTGGGGGGCGTGCAGGAGCGGGTGGTCGCCCTTGAGCGGCTCCTTGACGTAGGCATCCACCGTGGCGCCGCGCAGATGGCCGGCGTGGAGGGCGGCGGCCAGCGCCGTCTCGTCCACGATGCCGCCGCGCGCGAGATTGGCCACCACGGCGCCGGGCTTGAGGCGCGCGATCTGCCCGGGCCCGATCATGCCGCGCGTCTCGTCGGTGAGGGGCGTATGCACCGTGAGCACGTCGCAGGCGTCGAGCAGCGCGTCGAGCGTGGCGCAACGCCGCACGTGCAGGCTGTCGAAGCGCTCCCCGGCGATGTACGGGTCGTAGCCCACCACCGTCATGCCGAACGCGCGCGCCCGCGCGGCCACCTCGCCGCCGATGCGTCCCACGCCCACGATGCCGAGTGTCTTGCCCTTGATCTCGGTGCCGAGCAGTTGGGCGCGCTCCCAGCGTCCCTCGCGCGTGGACTGGTCGGCGCGCGGCACGTGGCGCAGCAGCCCGATGAGCGACGCGAAGAACAGCTCGGCAACGGCCACCGTGTTCCCGGCCGGTGCGTTGATGACGGCCACGCCGAGCGCGGTGGCGGTGTCGAGGGCCACGTTGTCCACGCCCACGCCGGCGCGCCCCACCACGCGTAGTCGCCGGCCGGCGCGGAGCAGCGGCTCGGAGATGCGGGTGGCGCTGCGGCCGATGATCGCGTCGTACTCGCCGATGCGCGCCAGCAACTCCGGCTCGGGGAGCGTGGGCATCACGTCCACCTGGAGCTCAGGGGCCGCGCGGAGGAGCGCGATCCCTTCGGGGTCGACTTCGTCAGTGACGAGAATACGAAACGGCATCGCCTTGATCGGGGTGATGCTGAACAATACTACGGAACTGGGGCGGGTGGACTCGAACCACCAACTTCCTGATTAACAGTCAGGCGGTCTGCCAATTGACCTACGCCCCATCGATGCGACGACTGTACCCAAAAAAAGCGCCCGCCGGAGAGAGATCTGGCGGGCGCTTGCGAACGATGAACAGTGCGCGCGCGCTACCCAGACCCCGGATTGGAGGCCCGATTGGGGCAATTATTGGAATTGCTGAAGGCGCGCGACACGGGCATTGGAATCGGTGTTGGTGAATGTGTGGGACGGGAGGATACGACGGATGCGGATGGGTGTCAAGCGGACGAATGTCGGCGGCGCCTACCGGCCGTCGGGGATGACCTCCACCTGCAGCCCGCTGGCGCGGCTCGGCGTGTGGTATACGCGTTCCGTGGCCTTCACGAAGTCGCTCGCCTTGGCGTCGTAGATGTTCGGCACGTAGCGCTGCGGGTTGCGATCGAACGCCGGGAACCAGGAGCTCTGCACCTGGATCATGATCCGGTGTCCCTTCTTGAACGTGTGGAGCACGTCCTGCAGGCGGAACTGCACCTGTGTGGCGCGGCCGGGCACGAACGGCTCGGGCTTGTCGAACCCATCGCGATAGCGGCCGCGCATGATCTCGCCGCGCACGAGCTGCTGGTAGCCGGCGTAATGCACCGTGGTGTCGGGGCGGTACGGGCTGTCGGGCTCGCCCATCGGATAGACGTCGATCAGCTTGACCACGTAGTCGGCGTCGGTGCCGGACGTGCTGACGAACAGGCGCGCCGTCATCTCGCCGCCGAGCGTGACGTCCTGGGCGAGGCTGTCGGTCTCGAACGTGAGCACGTCGCGGCGGTTGTCGAAGCACCGCTGGTCGTCGCTCATGTACTGGTACATGGTGAGCCCCTGAATGGTGGGGATGCGGCAGCGGCTCGGCACCGGCTGCGCGGGATCACTCACGTACTCGTCGTAGGCGCCGCCGCCCTTGGGCGGATCGAACGACAGCTTGCCGTCGGCCTGGAAGTAGAGTTCGCGGTTGACGGCCGTTTTCGCGGGCCAGGAGTCGTACGAGCGCCAGGCCTTGTCGCCGGTATCGAAGATGAGCGCGTTGGGGAGGCCCACCGGACCCTGGCCGCGATCCTTCAGGAAATGATGAAAGAACTTCGCTTCGACGTCGCGCTGGAATCTGGTCTCGAGGGAATCGCCGAAGTAGATGTCGCCGTGCACCGTATGCACGACATCGGTGCGCGACCACCCGCCGTGGCGGAACGGGCCCTCGACGATGGCGTTGAAGTTCCTGGGATCGTGGGCCTGGATGGTCTTGTAGACGGTGAGCGGCCCGTAGAGGTCCTCGGCGTCGAACCATCCACCCACGGTGAGCATCGCGGGCATGTGCCCGTTGAGATACGGAGCCAGGGCGCGCGCCTTCCAGAACGCGTCGTAGTCCGGATGGTGGATGATTTCCTGCCAGAAGAAGTTGTTCTTGTAGTAGCGGTTGGTGGTGGTGGAGAGCGGTCCCAGTCCGAGCTGGAAGTCGTAGTCGTCGGGCAGCCCCTGTTTCACCATGCTCGGGGCCCACCAGGCGTCGGTGGTGGGCGCGGGATGCTGGATGCCGAACAGCGGGTAGGTATAGAAGTACGCCTGCGTGAGGGCGCCGTTGTGGTGGAAATCTTCGAAGTAGAAGTTGGTGACCGGCGCCTGCGGCGACGCGGCGACGAGCGCCGGATGTCCCGACAGCGCGCCCATCGTCGTGTAGAAGCCGGGATACGAGATGCCCCACTGGCCCACGAGGCCGTTGTTGTCGGCGACATGCTGGAGCAGCCAGTCGATCGTGTCGTAGGTGTCCGATGCTTCGTCCACCTTGGTGTGGTCGCGGGCCTTGATCGAATCGGGGATGAAGGGGCGCACGTTCACGAACGTGCCCTCGGACATGTACCGGCCGCGCACGTCCTGATACACGAAGATGTACTTGTCGCGCATCATGAAGGGATCGGGGCCGAGCCGGGCGGGATAGTCGTCCGGGCCATAGGGCGCCACGGAGTAGCAGGTGCGCTCCATGACCATCGGATAGGTGTGCGTGGGCGAGGCATCCTTGGGGACGTATACGATCGTGAATAGGTTCACGCCGTCGCGCATCGGGATGCGGTATTCGAATTTGGTGTAGTTGGCGCGAATGAAATCCGCGTCGGACTGCTGGGCGGAGGCGGTAGCGGTGGCGGCGCACAGGAGGGCCAGGCACACCGCGCCGGCGAGCGGGCGGAGGAGTCGCATGGCGGGAACATGGCGGGCGGCGCGGCAGGCCCGCCAGGGGGAGGGGCGGCGGGGACCGGCGGGGGCCGAGTGGGGCATATCGCGCAGAAATCATCTGTTCTTCCGCCATGGGGCCCCATGCGGGAAAGCGACCAGTTTTGCGCAATAGGGATTTTCCGGGAACCTATCAGGGGTTCTGCGCTAGGCTGCCCGAGGGAGCATCGATACCTTGAGGCATACGTATTGGCCAGTTCATATCAGGACTGTGCCGGAATCGAAGCACCGCGCGATTGCCGTTGCGACGCGCGAGCGCTCCATCGCCGGCGGGAGGAGAAGATGGGCGCCGTTGCCATGATCGTCGTACTCGCGGGGATGGCTATCCCCATCACGCTGTTGCTGGCCACGCTGCTGTTCGATCTCGCCGTGGTCGGATGGGCGCTCTACCGGATGTGGCGCGATCGCTGGCGCCAGCATCTCGGTCACACGGTCGGGCGGTACGTCACCGGACCGATCACCCACGCGGCCGGCGCGGGCCGGAGCCCGAGTATTCGCAAAGCGTGATCGAGGGAACGTCCACCAACGCAGAACGGGGCCGCGCATCGCGCGGCCCCGTTCTGCATCTGCCCTCCTCGCGGGCTACTTCTTGGGGTTGAGGATGTCGCCGATGGTGTGATCCGCGCCCTGCAGGTGCCAGAGCGTCTCGCGATCCACCGTCTGGGGAATGGCCTTCCGGATGTCGGCCTGCAGCGCGGCCAGTTCGCCGCGCAACTCCGACTTGGCGTCGTCGGACAACGGTTCGGCGCCGAAGCCGGCAAACCCGCCGCGCCCGCCGCCCGCCGCCGCTTCGACCGGCGGGTTGAGCTTGCGGCCGATCAGCGTGAGATAATTGTTCTGCAGCGTGCGCCGGTAGATGTCGATCACGGGATGCGCCGCGGAGAGTTCGCTCCAGATGCCGCGACGCACGTCGTCGAGGAAGTTCGGGAGCGGATAGGCATCGGCCGGTTGCTTGGCCAGCGCCTGCATCTCCAGCAGCCGGTTCATCCGTCCGTCGTTGAGCAGCGACGTGAGCACCCGGTTCTGCGCGTTGCCGATGCGGGCCACCATGCCTTCGGGCTCGATGCGGGCGGCGATGTCCGGGCGGATCAGATACTGCGGGGTCTTGAACACGCTGTCGTTCAGGAAGTGCACCGCCGCCGCCTGCTTGGCGCGCGGAAGCGCCACGTACACCGGGCCGGGCTGGCTGCCCGACTTGTACCAGACGGTGCCGCCCCCGATCACGTTGGTGGTGTGCGCCGCCTCCGTGGTCCACTGGCCCACCACGCGGTCGTACAGGTTCTGGAGCAACGTGTTGTCGTCCATGGGACGCGTGCCGGCGCTGGCCACGTAGTTCATCACGCGGGCGATGTTCCGGAATCCGAGACCGGTGGCCCAGGTGGGATCGGCATCGGCCACGGCTTCACTCTGCGTGCCGAACTGCCCGAACTCGTTGTTCACGGAGAAGCGCAGCCAGGGGACCGTGTCCTGCACGGCGATCCACTTCTCGAGCGTCGGCCGCTCCTCCTGCGGCGTGGTGGCGCCGGGGATGGGGCGATAGCCCCAGCCGATCGTGTACTTGTCCCAGGGGCCGATGCGCGGCACGAGCGTCCAGAGTGGGATGTGATCCTCGGGCTGCGCCACGTAGTTGAACCGCGAATAGTCCATGATGCTCGGGCTCGAGCCCATCTTCTCCACCCACGTCGGGCTCCGTACGCTGTCGGGCGGATACTCGGAGCTGCCGACCTGGTCGTGCTGCAGGCCGATCGTGTGGCCGATCTCGTGGGCGACGCCGAATTCGAGCAGCCGTCCCATCAGCGAGTCGGGCATCGGGATCTGGCGGGCGCGGGGATCGACCTGCGCCGCCTGGGAGAAGTACCAGTACTGCATGAGCTCGATCAGGTTGTGGAAGATGCGCGGCGAGCCATTGAGGATCTCGCCGGTGCGCGGATCGCTCACGTGCGGCCCCACCGAATTCTCGATCGTGGACGGCAGCCACCGGATCACGGTGTGGCGGATGTCCTCCATGGACCAGCTCGGATCGTTGGCGGGCGGATCCTTGGCGATGATCGCGTCCTTGAACCCGGCGGCCTCGAACGCGGGCTGCCAGCTCTCGATCGCCTTCTTGATCCACGGCTTCCATTTGTCGGGCGTGCCCGGATCCACGTAGTAGACGATCGGCTGCTTGGGATAGCAGAGATTGCCATCCATCCGATCGGAGCACTCCAGCCGCCACCGCGTGATGAACGCGCGGGGCACGGCCACCTGCTGCGGGCTGCCAAAGTCCACCGTGCGCGTGGTGAAGAATCCCATGCGCTGGTCGGCATACCGCACCGGCATCGGATCGTCGGGCAGCTTGATCATGCTCCAGTGGGCGAGCACGCTCTGCGCCATCTGGGCGCCGCCACGGCCGCCCGCCGGCGCCGCGCCGCGCCCGCCCGCGGGCGCGGGCACGCCGGTCTGCGCCGCCTGGATCTCGACGTTGTCGGGGAACGCCACCACGCGCTCGACGTACGAGCGGGTGGCGTCGATCGTGCCGCGGATGGCGGCGATCTCCGGGATGCTCGTCGTGAACAGCCGCGTCACGTCGATCACGGGAGCGCTGTCCGGCCCCCAGGTCTCGATCGGGAACATCGCGATGATCGGCGCGAAGTTGGACGACTCCACCGACCGGTACACCGACTGGGTGCTGTCGGCCGTGATGTTGAACGAGGGCGAGCGCAGCACGATGTGGTCGCCCACGCGGTCCCAGCGCAGCGTGCGTTCCATGAATTCATCGCCGCCGTAGTCGCCGAACCCGCCGCCGCCGGCGCCGGCGCGACCCTGCGGCTCGGGCGCGGCCGCGCGGGCAAAGCGGCCGACGATGAGCAGGTCCTTGTCCAGTTGGTGCGTCGGAATTTCAAAGAACAGCTTGTCGCCCACGCGATGCGTGATGAACAGGCCGCGCTCCGTCTTGGCTTCGGCGGTGATCACGCGCCGGTAGGGCAGGGGCGCCGCGGCTTGCGGCGCGCCGCCGCGCCCGCCGCGCCCACCGAAGGCCGGGCCCGAGGTTTCCGCGGCGGCCGCTGCCGGTGCCGGGGTTGGTGTTGGCGGGGCGGCGGCGGGCGTCGAGGACGAGGCGCAGCCCGCCAGGCAGGCCGCTGCGATGAGGCTTGCGAGTCGATGTGACATGGGCAGGGGAGGTTGGACGCTGAGGCTGACGGCGGGCGACCGGGGAGGACCGCGCGCCGAGGGATCGACGCAAACATGGAGGGCGTACCAGGGGCCCGACAGGTCGGGTGCGAAAAGGGCCCGAACCGGGTACCCTACGGCGGGGAGGCGCGGCCGCGCCGCCGGCCGCCTCCGTCGCATTCACCCCGCGCCCCTGGCATGCTCGCGCTTCTCGCCGCCGCCCAGTTCGCCATTGCCCAGCCCTCGACGCCGGTGCCCACGCATCCGGCGGCCGCGCCCACGTATTCGTCGCCCGCGGTGCGCGATCTGGTCACGCGGGCGGCCGCCGCCAACCGGCAGCCGCCGCCGTCGCTGCGCGGCTATCGCGCCCGCGTCGAATCGGAGTTCGCCCTGGTCAGCCACGACACGCTGGGCCGCGAGTTGAGTTCGCAGGTGGAGCAGCTGGACGCCGACGCGTCGTGGATGCGTGACGGCGAGTACGACCTGCACGTGGAAGGGTATCGCACGCAGAGTCTGGGGGCGCCGTTCTCGATGCTCTCGGTGGTCCGCGCCTGGACGGTGCCCACGCTCTACGGCGACCGGCTGTCGCTCGGCGCCGATCCGGTGCGCGCCGCGGGCGGCCGGCCCGACACGATGGTGGCCGTGCATCCGCTGGCCGCCGACCGCGACCGGTTCTATCGATTCTCCGGCGGCGACACGGTGACCGTGCTGCACACGCCCACGAGGGCGATTCCCGTGGTGCGCATCATCGTGCAGCCGATGCCGGAAGACAGCACGCGGCTCGTGCTGTTCGACGGCGAGCTCTATCTGGACGCGACGCGCGGCGAGATCGTGCGGATGCGCGGGCGGATGGTGGTCGAGGGCACGCCGCACGGGGGACGGCCGCTCTGGGCCCGGTTGTCCGGCGTGGTGGGCGTGGCGTTCGTGGAATTCGTGAACGAGGAGGTGGACGGCAGGTACTGGCTGCCGGCGTTCCAGCGCACCGAGTTGGAGGCGAACGTCCCCGTGCTCGGCGCCGGCCGCGCCGTGTTCCGCCTGCTGTCGCACTTCCGCGACTACGCCGTGGACGACAGCGGCGCCGCCGTCGCGGCCGGCGGACGGGGATCGCCGGAGCGGCTGGTGCGCCGCGTCACGTGGGCGCCGTCCGACAGCCTCGACAGCTATCACGGATGGGCGCGGCAACTGGGCGTGGCGACGGCGAGCGTGAACGCGGCCGACTTCAACGACCTGGCGCCCGATGCCTGGCGCAGGGCGGGACCGCCGCGACTGGACCTGGTGCCGCGCCGGCCGAGCGACATCGTGCGGTACAATCGCGTGGAGGGGCTGTACACCGGCGTGGCCACGACGCTGCGCTTCCGCAGCCTCGCGCCCGGTCTCACGGCGCAGGCGTTCGGCGGTTGGGCGTGGACGGAGCGGACGCCGCGCGGCGGCGCCGGCCTGGCGCTCTCGCGCCCGCCGTGGATCACCGGCGTGCGGGCCGAGCGCATGCTGGCGTCGACCAACGATTTTGGCGGCGAGTCGGCGGCCGGCAATCCCGATCTCAGCGCGGCGTTCGGTTCGGTGGACAACGCCGACTACGTGGACCGCCGGCGCGCGCTGCTGTCGGCCACGCGCGTGTTCGGCTCCGCCGACCGCGCGCTGGTCACGCTGCAGTTGGGTGCCGGCGACGATCGCAGCGAGCGCACGCGGCTCGTGCATGGGGCCTTCGGCGGCGGCGCGCCGTTCCGCCCCAATCGCAACTCGCTCGACGGGGGCTACGGGCTGGTGACGGCGGACGCCACGCTGCATCCGGACGTGGGGCCGGGGTCGGTGAAGGCGGGCGTGGGGGCTTCGCTGCACTACGAGGCGGCGTCGGGCGGACTCGCCTGGCAGCGCGCCGTGCTGTCGCTGGCGACGCGCCAGTACTGGGGGCCGGTCACGCTCACGGCCAGCGCGGCGGGCGGCGTGGTGGCGGCCCGGGTCCTGCCGCCGCAGCAACTGTTCGAGCTGGGTGGCATGGGCACGGTGTCCGGGTACTCGTACAAGCAATTCGCGGGCGACCGCGCGATGCTGTTCGGGAGTTTCGCGTCGTACGGATTCCCGATCTGGCGCACGCCGCATCGCGTGTGGCGCGCGTATTCCATTCCGGGGCTCGCGCCCGGGATCGCGATCGGGGCCGAGGGCGGATGGGCCGGCATCTCGTCCGCCGCGGCGCGCACGGCAGTGGATGCGCTGGGCGCGGGATGGAGCGCGACGCCCGTGTCGGAGGCCACCGGGGGCGTGCGGGCGAGCGTGGGCATAGGGCTCACGTTTTTCTCGGACGCGTTCCACGTGGGGCTGGCGCGCCCCGTGGACCATGCCGCGCCCTGGCGCGCGGTGGCCGGGTTCGGGCGCGCGTTCTAGCTTACCCGCATGATGCTCACCTCACGCCTTGCCGGCTCGAGGACCGCGGCCGGCCGGTTCACGCTCGCGCTGGCCGCCGTGCTCACGGCGGTGGGTGCCGCGAGCGCCGCCGCCCAGATTCCCGCACCCGTCGATTCGGCGCTGCACACCCTCTTCGCCTCGGGCACGTACGCCAGCGACCGCTTCGGTCCGGCGCGCTGGGCCGACGGCGGGAACAGCTACCTCACGCTCGAACCGTCGCCCGACGCGGGCGGCTACGATCTGGTCGAGTACGACGCCGCGACCGGGGCGCGCACGGTGAAGGTGCCGGCGCGGGAGCTCGTGCCCGCGGGGCGCCGCGAGCCGCTCATCCCGCAGGACTATTCCTTCTCGGCCGACGGCAAGCGACTGCTCATCTTCACGAACACGCGGCGCGTGTGGCGGGAGAACACCCGCGGCGACTACTGGGTGCTCGACCTCGGCACGCACGCGCTGCACCAGGTGGGCGGCGCCAAGGTGCCGGAGTCGCGATTGATGTTCGCCAAGTTCTCGCCCGACGGCTCGCGGGTGGCGTACGTGCTGTACGGCGACCTGTACGTGCAGCCGTCCGATGGCGGCCCGATCACGCGCCTCACGCGCGATGCGTCGCACACGCTCGTCAATGGGATGAGCGACTGGGTGTACGAGGAGGAGTTCAGCCTGCGAGACGGCTTCCGCTGGTCGCCCGACGGCCGCGACATCGCGTTCTGGCAGTTCGACATGGCCGGCATTCGCGACTTCCTGCTCCTCGACGAGACCGACTCGCTGTATCCGTTCACGGTGCCCGTGCAGTATCCCAAAGCCGGAACCACCAACTCGGCGGTGCGGGTGGGCGTGGTGCCGGCCGCGGGCGGCAAGGTCACGTGGGTGCGCCTCGCGGGGAATCCGCGCGACAACTACATCCCGTGGATGGAGTGGGCGGGCTCCGATCAGGTGATGTTGCAGTACATGAATCGCGCCCAGAACCGCGATCAGGTGATCCTCGCCGACGCCCGCACCGGCGCGCCGCATCCGGTGTTCACGGAGACGGACAGCGCCTGGGTGGACCTCGTGGACGACGTGCCGTGGATGAACGGCGGCCGGTCGTTCCTCTGGGTGAGCGAGCGCGACGGGTGGCGGCACGTGTACGACGTCTCGCGCGACGGACGCGTGGTGCGGCTGCTCACGCCCGGCGCGTACGACGTGGAGCGCGTGGCCGCGGTGGACCAGGCTGACGGGTGGCTGTACGTGATCGCGTCGCCGGAGAACGCCACGCAGCGCTACCTGTACCGGGTGTCGCTCAGGGATCCCGGGCCGCCGCAGCGCGTGACGCCGGCCGGCGAGCCGGGCACGCACGCGTACGACTTCTCGCCCAACGCGCACTGGGCGTTCCACGTCTATTCGACGTTCGACACGCCGCCGGTGACCGACCTCGTGCGGTTCCCGCGGTACGCCACGGTGCGCACGCTCGTGGCCAACGACCGGTTGCGCGCCGCCGCCGCCCGGGCCATCCGCCACCCGGCGGAGTTCTTCCAGGTGACGGTGAGCGACGGCGCGACGCTGGATGGCTACATGATCCGCCCCAGCGACTTCGACCCGTCCAAGCACTACCCGATCCTCGTGAACGTGTACGGGGAGCCGGCCGCGCAGACGGTGCTCGACCGGTGGAGCGGGAGCGGCATGCTCTGGCACCAGATGCTGGCCGACCAGGGCTACCTCGTGGTGAGCTTCGACAATCGCGGCACGCCGGCCCCCAAGGGCCGGGCCTGGCGCAAGGTGATCTACGGGTCCATCGGACCGCTCTCCAGCCGCGAGCAGGCCGATGCGGTGCGCGCCTTCGCGCGGTCGCGACCGTACGCCGACAGCACGCACGTGGCGATCTGGGGATGGAGCGGCGGCGGGTCGAGCACGCTCAACGCCATGTTCCGCTATCCCGACGTGTACAGGCTGGGCATGGCGGTGGCGCCGGTGGCCGACCAGCGGCTGTACGACACCATCTATCAGGAACGCTACATGGGCACGCCCGAGCAGAACCCCGAGGGGTACCGCACGGGATCGCCGATCAACTTCGCCGCGGGACTCGAGGGCAAGCTCCTGATCGTGCACGGCACCGGCGACGACAACGTACACTGGCAGGGGACGGCGCGGCTCATCAACCGCCTCGTCGCGCTCGACAAGCAGTTCGACCTGATGATCTACCCCAACCGCACGCACTGCATCTGCGAGGGGGCGGGCACCACCCTCCAACTGTATTCCACGCTCACGCGATACCTGTTGACCAACATGCCGCCGGCCCGCTAGGCCGGCGGCAGGACTCCCGACGATGTCCGTCCCCCCGCACGCCATCGCGCCAGAGCATCCGTCCGATCTGCGCCGCCGCGTGATCGCGCTGTACGCGGGGCTGCTGGCGGCCAATCTGGGCGCGTGGGGCTGGGCGCTGGTGGCGTTCCGCCACTATCCGCTCCTCCTGGGCACGGCGCTCCTCGCCTACGGGCTGGGGCTGCGGCACGCCATCGACGCCGACCACATCGCGGCCATCGACAACGTCACGCGCAAGCTGATGCACGAGGGCAAGCGCCCGGTGGCGATCGGCCTCTTCTTCTCGCTCGGCCATTCCACGGTCGTCGTGCTCGCCTCGGTGGCCATCGCCGCCACGGCGATGGCGTTGAGCACGCGGGTCGAGTCGTTCCACACCGTGGGCGCGATGATCGGGACGATCGTCTCGGCGGTATTCCTGCTCGTGATCGCGATCATGAACCTGTTCATCCTCGTCGCGATCTACCGCACCTTCCACCGCGTGCGGCGCGGCGGCGCGTACGTGGAGGAGGATCTGAACGCGCTCATGGCCGGCAACGGGTTCCTGGCGCGGATCTTCCGTCCGCTGTTCGCGATGATTCGCGAGAGCTGGCACATGTACCCGCTCGGGCTGCTGTTCGGCCTCGGGTTCGACACCGCCACCGAGATCGGCCTGCTCGGGATCTCGGCCGCCGGGGCCGCCCGGGGGATGTCCATCTGGACCATCCTCGTGTTCCCGATGCTGTTCACCGCCGGGATGTCGCTGGTGGACACCACCGACAGCGTGCTGATGCTGGGGGCCTACGGATGGGCGTTCGCGCGGCCCATGCGCAAGCTCTACTACAACATGACGATCACCTTCGTGTCGGTGATCGTGGCGTTGCTCGTGGGTGGCATCGAGGCGTTGGGCCTGGTGGGCGACAAGTGGCAGCTCCAGGGCTGGTTCTGGCGCGCCGTGGCGCGCCTCAACGGCAACTTCGGGAGCATCGGCTACCTGATCATCGGCGTGTTCGTGGCCAGCTGGATCGCATCGGCGGCGGTGTACCGGCTCAAAGGCTACGACCGGCACGAGGCGCCGACGCTGCTGGAGTAGCGGCAGCGGGCGGCGTGCCGCAGGCCGCGGTCTAGCGCCCGGCAAAGAATTTGCAAACCCGCGCATCGCGGCCGCAGCGAGCGGGCACCCGGCCGGCGTTCGTGTGTACATCATGCGCTTGACAGCCTCGCGGTGTGCGCAGACGCGAGGCGGACCGGCATGCGGTGAGTCCCCCTGCACTCCCAACGTCACGGCCCAACGTGCAGCGCGCGGCGACGCTCAGGCGTCGCGCGCGCGCGGCACGGCCTGCGCATCCAGACCATCGAGCGGAGCTTCTGCTCCGGGAGGCGTACCACCATGTCTGTGTGTCATTCCAAGCACTCCGTGCGCCGGCGGGGCGCGCGGGCGGCGCTCGCGGGGCTCGGTGCCGTCGCGATCGCGATCACGGTCACCGCCCATCCGGCGGGCGCGCAATCCATGGGCGGCGGCGCGCGGCCGTTCGACATCCGCCCCTTCGTGGGGGCCTATATCCCCACCGGCGGGCAGCGCGACCAACTCATCAACGCGGTGATGACGGGCGGCCAGGCCCAGTGGTCGATCTCGCCGCGGTGGTCACTGGTCGGGACCTACGCGTGGTCGCCGTCGGCCGACAAGTCCACGCTGAATCCGACCAACAAGCTCTACACCGGCGACGAACAGCGTCTGGACGTGCGCCAGGAGGACGTGGGCGTGCAGGCGCGGCTGGGCGATCTGAACGGCCCGGCGGCGTCCGACAGCTGGAGCATGCATCCGTTCGTGGGCGCCGGACTGGGCAGCCGTCAGTACAGGTACCGGCATCCGGCGATCGCCGAGACGCTCGTCGGCAAATCGGGCGCCACCGACATGATGGGGTACGCCGGGCTGGGCACGGACGTCGTGCGCAACAACTCGCGGCTGGGGTTCCGCTTCGAGCTGCGCGACTACATGTCGCAGTACAAGGGGCTGTACGATCAACTCGCCACCTCGCAGACGAGAAACGACGTGACGTTCTCGGCGGGGCTCAACTTCGGGTTCTAGTCCACCGGCGGTTCGCAGCGGCCGTCGCCGGGGGCGCCCGGCGGCGGTGCGCCCGGCATCCACATCGCCGCGGCATCGGGTTATCTTCGAGGCGGATCGTGCCATCCGCCCTTCATCCTCGCCGATCGCGCGTGGAGGACATGCCGTGACCCCATGGGTCCGGCGGCTGCTCGCCGCCAACTTCGTGGTTTTCTTCGTGCAGCTCACCGTGCCCTCGGTGACGGACGCGTTCGCCTTCGTCCCGTCGCTGATCCTCGTGCGCCCGTGGACCGTCGTCACGTACATGTTCCTGCACGGCGGCTGGATGCACATCATCTTCAACATGATCGCGCTGTTCTTCTTCGGGCCGCGCGTGGAACAGCGGCTGGGGTCGAACCGGTTCATCTCGCTCTACTTCCTGAGCGGCATCTCGGGCGCGCTGCTGTCGTCGGCGCTCGCGCCGTCGGCGGCGATCATCGGCGCGTCGGCGGCGGTGTTCGGCGTCATGCTGGCGTTCGCGCGCTACTGGCCGCGCGACCTCATCTACATCTGGGGCGTGATCCCCATCCAGGCGCGATGGCTGGTGATCATCGCCACCATGTTCTCGCTGTACAGCGGGCTGCAGGGCTCGCGCGGCGGGGTGGCGGACTTCGCGCACCTGGGCGGCTTCGCCGGCGCGTTCCTGTATCTCTGGTGGCTCGACAAGCGGCGCGGCACCAACCGCTTCCGCGCCCAGGCCGTGCCGCGCGTGCCCACCGCCCGCGTGCTCAACTGGCACAAGGTGGATCCGTCGACCATCCACGAGATCAATCGCGACGAGGTGAACCGGATCCTCGACAAGATCAGCGCGTCGGGCATCGCGAGTCTCACCGTCGACGAGCGCGTGTTCCTGTCGAACTTCGTGCCGCCCGACGACCGGGTGCCCCCAGTGTCGTGACGGCCCGGCCGCGCGGTCAGCGGCTGTACGAGAGGCTCAGCGCCACCGCGCTCAGGCGGTGCACCGCCCGCGCGGTGTCGTATTCATCGTAGAAGAACACCTCGGTCTGGACCGGCGCGCGCGTGCGCAGCCGCAGTCCGTACAGCCACATCGATTTGTTCACCTCGCCGAGGCGGGCGTCGTACGCCCACTCGCGGCCCACCCACGGCGTGACGAACGGAATCGCCGCCCCGCCCACGTCGGCGCGCACCTGATTGATCCACCGCGACGTCCAGGCGGTGTACATGTCGCGCACTTCCGTCTCCTGCAGGTCGCGGGCCGTGAGCCAGTCCGCGAACCGATGGGTGGCCGTGGCTGCGAGCAGCACGCGCTCTTCGGTGCGGCGCGGCCCGGGTCCGGGCACCACCACGTGCTCATATCCCGACGACAGGCGCCACGCGCCCACGGCGTATCCGATGCCGGCGCCCGTCTTCACCTCGTCCAGCGCCTGCCGCTGGTTGTTGCCGTATTCCGTGAGGTGGACGTCGGCGGACCATGGACCGGTCAACGGCACGGAAGCGCGCAGGTAGGACCGCCACTCGGTGAGCGACGGGGCATCCTGCGCCGCGGCGTGGGACGCGGCCAGCACCAGGGCGAGCGCGGCGAGCCGGCGCGCGGGCGCGCCGAACGAAGTGAAGCGGAATGTGGGCAGGGG
>DATLTC010000016.1 GCA_035533755.1 Gemmatimonadaceae bacterium | reverse complement strand
GGGTGCGACACCGCGTCGTTCTTGATCCAGCAGCGCGCCACGCCGAGCTTGGCCGCCAGACGTGGGGCGTCAACCAGCGGCGTGAAGCCCGTGTCGAGCGAGAGCGTGGGCGTGCCCGTGAAGGGCAGCCATTCGCGGTAGCGCCAGAGGTTCGGAGCCCGGGCGGCTATGGTCTGCTTGTCGGGGAGCGTGCGGTTGGACGGAGGCTGGGCCTCGAGCGGCCCCAAGCAGTGCTCGCAGATGGCCGTGGGTCCGGCCGGTGCCGGCGTGCGGCAGACCTTGCAGATCAGCTCCCAGGGCGTGAGCTGGGATGTTGGCTGCGGGGCTCGTGCCGAGTGGTCGGCGACGGGCCGTGTTCCGGTGGTGTTGGGCATGCGACGGGCCTCTGGTGCTCGTTGAGGTCCCGTGGCCAAAAAACAAGAAGCCCGCGAGGTAGTCCGCGGGCCATAGCATTTTAGCGAATTATTTAACGTGGCTGCAATACGCGGCAAATCACCACGGGATCGGTTGTGGGACTAAGGGTAGGGGGACGGTCGGTTGGCGTCAAGGGCATTAGGCGAGCGCACTTCCCACGTACGCCCTCCCATCGTCCGGTTGGCATAGAAGTGACTCCGCTTTTCTGTACAGCGTGACGGGGTCGGCTAACTGGATTACCGGGCGGGTTAGGCCGCGTTCGAAAGGGAAAGCGGCGTGAAGTAGGCCTCGTCGGGCGTCTGGTCGGCGAGGCTGAAGTGCGGACGGCGGGTGTTGTAGAGGGTGAGGTAGCGAGCGAGGCCGGCGGTGGCGGCAGAGGTGGTACGTCGCTGCAGGTGCACGTGACCAACGGAGGCTCGGCTGCGGTTGGCGCGCCGCGGTTGGTGCTCGCTTGTGAGGAAAGCCTGTGCGTCGAAGTTCCGCCCGGCCTCGCGAAGAACAAGCACACGGGTGACTACCTCATGTACATGGACGCCGATTCCAGCGTCGCCGACTCAGCACAAGCGTTCCCGGGCGCGCTCGTCTGGCGGCTGGACAGCTTGCTTCCCGCGGGAGCTGGCGCGCCGCAGCTCGCGCCAGGAGAGACGAGCGGAAGCCGTGACATCGCAATCTCCATCCACTCGGGCGTGCACCGTTTCGCCTTCACTCTTTGGGCAACGGCGGCCGCGGTCGGCGGAGCGGTCCCGGCCACCGCGCCCGACTCGGAGCCGCAGCGGTTGTACGATCCGGCGAATCGTACCAGCGACGCGCGATGGCCCGGCGTGCCGTTCATGCGAGGTATCATTCTCATGCGCTTCCAGGCCGGCGCCGCGCCGGCCAAGCGCCAGGCGGCGGTGGATTCAGTGCAGGGCGAGGTGAGCCGACGACCCCACCCCTCACGGCGGTCCGCACGCCAGCTTGAGGTTCATCTCGTAACCGTCGGGAGGGCGCGCTCATACCTCAGTCGGTCCGAAGTGATTCCATCGGATCCACCTTCACCGCCCTTCTCGCCGGCACATAACTCGCCACCAGCGAAATGCCGACCACCAGCACTGAGATCGTCGCGAACGTCGCCGGATCGCTCGCCCCAACGTCATACAACATCCCGTTGAGCAGCCGCGTCCCGGCAAACGCTCCCGCAGCGCCGAGCACCACGCCGGCCAACGCGAGCCGGATACCATGCCCCACCACGAGCCCCGCAATCGCCCGCGGCTCCGCGCCCAACGCCATCCGCACGCCGATTTCCCTCGTCCGCTGACTCACGCTGTACGCGATCATCCCATAGAGGCCGACTGCCGAGAGCACCAGCGCTATGAGCGCGAAGGTCCCGAGCAACGCCATCGCAAAGGTGGACGGCGCCAGCGCGTCGCGGATGTAGTCGTCGCCAATGGTCGTCGCGCGCGCGACGGCGGCTGAGTTCGTCTCCGAAATCAGTTTGCGCAGTTGGGGCGCCACAACGTGCGGGTCGCCGGTCACGCGCACGAGATAGCTGACGTTCCCCGGCACGATGGTGGGTTGGTAGAACGCGGGCTCGGCGGGGCCGGCGACGCTGGGAATGTGCGCGCCCTCCACGAGACCGACCACGACATCCGGATCGCGCTCGTTCGAGCGTGGGTTCACACCGTACATGCGCTGGCCAATAACGTTGCCGTCGGGCCACAGCGCGTGCGCCAGCGCCCGGTCCACCGCAACCTCGCGGGGCACCACGGGCTGCCCCGGCTTTGGACCCGCGCGATAGGCGGCGTCGCCGGGTGGTGAAACCGGCATCCTCCCCGCGAGCAGGGGCATGCCCGCCACGCTCAAGTAGTTCGGCGTCATCAGCGTCACGCCGAAATCGGGAACACTGCGCACTCGACCAGTCGCGTCGGGGTCCGATTCCAACGTCACCCCGAATAGGTGCCACGGCTCACCGGGCATCGAGCCGACGGCCACGCCGGTCACTCCGGGCGTCGAGCGCAACCGCTCCATGACGGACTGCTCGACGACAATCCGCTGCGCTCGCTCCCGCCCGGCGCTCGGACCGAGCAGAACGTCAAAGGCCATCAGCCCGTGCGGTTCGAACCCCAGCGGCGTGGTCTCCAACGCAACGAACGACCGCACGAGCAGCCCCGCGCCCACCAGCAGCACCAGCGCCATCGCGATCTCCACCACGATCAACCCCGACCGCACTCGGCGCAGCCCGGCGTCGCCCGACGCGGTGAGCGATTCGCTGCGCAACACGTCGCCCACCGAACGCCCGCCCGCGAACAGGGCGGGCGCACTGCCAAATAGTACGCCCGCGGCCACCGAGATCCCGACGCTCCACAGCAGCACCGCGGGCTCGAGCCGCGCTCCGGCCAGATCGGCCAGCGTGGGCGGACGCAGCGCGACGATGATCCGCAGCCCCTGCCACGCCAGGACGACGCCGAGCAATCCACCCGCCAGCGCGGTCATCACGCTCTCGGTGAGCACGAGTCGGGCCAGGCGCCCGCGGCCGGCGCCCAGCGCGGCCCGCACGGCGAACTCGCGCCGGCGCGTCCAGGCGCGCGACATCAGCAGGCTGGCCACGTTGGCGCAGGCGATGAGCAGCAGCACCGCGACGGCCAGAAACAGCACCTTCACGGCGCGCACCTCGCGCGAATCGAGCATGTCCTGCGGGCCGAGCGCGCGAACGCAGCATCGGGCGTTGGTCCACTGCGCAACTGGCGTGCCAGTCGGAACCGGTACCGTCGCGGCGATCGTCTGCAGCTCCTGCGCGGCCTGCTCCTTCGATACGCCCGGGCGCAGCCTCGCGAACGCGTCGCTCCCTTCCATCGAGTCGGCCGGAGCGGGGAAGAAGATGCTCGGCGTCGCGCTATGGAGCCGCGCACCCAACGAGCTGAGCGAAGCCGGGTTGCCCATGGCCGGCGGCGTGACGCCGACGATGGTGTACGATTTCCCGTCCACGCTCAGCGTCTTGCCGAGCACGTCCGAGCGCCCGCCATAGCTTCGCTTCCAGAGACCGTCGGTGATCATCGCGACGGTCGACGCGCGGCCCTGCGCTTCGGCGGTGGTGAACCCGCGGCCGATGGACGGGCGCAGTCCCAACACGCTCAGATAGTTCGGGGTGATCAACGCGACCACGGTGTCCTGCTCAGCGAAGTCCTGCACGGCGATGCCGTCAACCGCGATCGCGGCGACGGGCCCAATGGAATGCGCGCGCGCGGTCCACGCGTCGATCAGCGAGCCCGACGGCGGCAGCAGCGATCCGCGGTCGCCGCCCATCCTGAGCACGACGATGCTGTTGCCGTTGGGGTAGGGAAGGGGCGCGATGAGCAGCCGGTGCACGACGCTGAAGATCGCCGTGTTGGCGCCGATGCCAAGTGCGAGCGTGACCACCGCCAGCGCGGTGAACGCGGCGTTGTGCCGCGCCTGTCGCCAGGCGAGCGCGACGTCGTGCAGCCAATCCTGGAACCAGCCGATGGCGCGGTCCGCCAACGCGCGTCGTTCGTTCACGCGCATCAGGTACTGTTTCAGTTCGCCGGCGTCGCCGAGCCGCCGCAGCGCTTCGGATTCCGCTTCGGGCTCGCTCATGCCGCGGGCCATCAGGTCGTCGATGCGCATCTGGAGGTGGAACTGCACCTCGTCGTCCAGGTCGCGGCGCATCTCGGGGCGGCTCCACGGCAGCCGCAGCACGCGCCGCACGCCGGGCGGCAGCTTGTCCCCACCGAACGGGCGCGTCATGGCGTCTCCAGTATGCCGGACACGGCCGTGACGTAGCGCTTCCAGGTGGAGAGTTCGGCCTGGAGCTGCCGTTTACCCTTGGCGGTGAGCGAGTAGAACTTGGCGCGGCGGTTGTTGTCGGACACGCCCCACGCCGAGGCGATGGAGCGGGCGGCCTCGAGGCGGTGCAGGGCTTTGTAGAGCGCGGCGTCGACGATCTGGAGTTCGTCGCCGGAGTGGCGTTCGATCCAGGTGGTGATGCCGTAGCCGTGCATCGGGCCCCAGGAGAGCGTCTTGAGGACGAGCACGTCGAGGGTGCCGTGGAGGAGATCGTTGGCGGTGCGGGGCATCGGATCCTCTACCAACTAGGTTAGGGGAGAAGATGGGTTGCGCCGTGGAGGACGTCAAGGCATGCCCGACCCGCCGTCACACGTCCGGAATCACCATCGAGCTCGGGATGCCCGCATCGAGCGTGGCGAGGCGGGCATCGCTCGCGGCCGCGAGTGCCACGAGATGTCCATCCGTCGTTTGGGCAGGGGATTTGACCCACGCCGGGAGGCTGTCCACGCCCAGGTCATCCGACAACCGAACAAACCTCGGTCGCTTTGCGCGGGTGAGCAGTTTGAGAAGTTCGCACGCGGCGGGCACGTCGGGTGAAAGCCTCGCCTGCGGCGCGACGCGCACGAAGCCCAATTCCGTAATCGAGCACGTGGCCAGCCGGTCGGTGGGTCGCAGGGTGGCGACCCATCGTTCGGTGCGTGCGTGGTGGACGTGGGCCGCGTGCGCCAGCGCCAGGAGCGCGTTCACATCCAGCAGATAGATCACGGAAAGTCCGCGAGCAGTTCGCGCACCTGCTCGCTGGAAACCGGGGGAACCGCCTGGGGCGCGTGCATGACCGGCAACCCGGTCACGGCGCTGGTCTTTATGTGGTACGCACCCGCTGCGTGGGCGGTCGGGGGCGCCTGCATCGCGCGGCGGCGGAGAAACTCGGACACGGTAAGTCCCTCGTGGCGGGCCAGCCGCCGGATGCGCGCCGCCTCCCGGGCGGTGACTTTGAAGGTGATCGTGGGCACGGTATTACGGTAATACCCGTCGGCCAACGGCTCAAGTCCCGGCTGCCTCCGGAACATGGCGCGCGGGCACGCGCACCGCGTCACCGCACGCTTGCCGAGGGGAGCCGATCGTTGCCAGTCGTCGCGGCCCACCTTCCCGACGTCGGCGCTGGACGCCGGCGACGGGCGTTCGGTGGTCAGGCCGATCGCCGATCAGCCAATGGGGCAGTGACCCCGGCCGTTGGAGCGGGAACTCCTGGCACGGTGTACCGGTACGCACTTACGTCTCCCAAGGGCAGGGCACCGATCGATGCTCAGAAGATCCCATGTCGCACTAGCCATCGTGTTCGCCGCGTGTGGCTCGGCCCGCTTGACGGGGCCGGTGGCCGTGCGCGACGTCGCGATCTCGGTCGACGTGCCGGGACAGTGCCTGTTCAGTTGCGACCCGCCGGGGCAGGATCGCACGACGCCCACGCTCGTGCGCGCGGTGAACCGGGGGCGCGACACGAGCTACATCTCGCTGTGCGGCGACCAGCCCGCGTGGACGGAGCAGCAGTTCGTCGGCGGCCGCTGGCAGAACACGTACGCCACCGTCGATTGCGTGGTGGGGCCCGTTTCCCGACCGCTGGCGCCGGATGACAGCGTGCGCATCAACTGGTTTCCGGAATCGGGAGTGCGGAGCCGCATGACCCTCACCGTAGGGGGTACCGCGTCGCTCGGCGACGGCGAACTCGCCGCCTCGGCCGCGGTGGAGATCAACGCGACCTCGGGCCGTTGAGCAGCGGCTCGAGGAGACAGTGGGCAGTTCACCGATGGAGTACCTCGCGCGCCGCGCGTGCTGCCAGCGGGCGACCGGCTCACGACGTCGCAAGCGCCGGTGGCGGTGGTTGCGCAGTCGCTCGGCTCCGAGTGGGAGAGCGCGTGCAGTACGGCGTTCAAGCGGGTGATGGGGGTGGCGCCGAGGAGGTACGAACGCGATGGGGCGAGTGCCCCGCAGGTCTGACCGGCTTGACAGCCTGCGGTCCGCGCCAGGAGTATGGGTCCATGAGCATTCGCATTTGTTCGAAAGCCTCCCCTTCCACGGCGCTCGTGGACGCAGCCGCACTGGTGACTTGCGATGATTGATATGAAGGCCTTGAGGGCGCGCCAGCGTCATCGCCGGGGTGTCCTGACGGCCGCGGCGCTGTGCGCGCTCACCTTTGCCGGACTGAGTTGCGGCGCGAGTGACGCCACCAAACCGGTCCAACTGCCGCAGCTCTCCACGCTCCAACTGATCGATGACAGCGTGTTGATCGCGGTCGGGGACTCGCTGGACGTGCCGTATGTCGCCGCGCGTACCGACGGCACGGCGGCGGGCGTCGTCGACCTCAAGTGGGATACGCGCAATTCGTCGGTTGCACGGTTCGCGGAGCAGGGGTTGCTCGTGGGAACCGGCGCAGGGCGCACCTGGGTGGTGGCCTCCAACGCCTCGCTCGCCGACAGCACGCTGGTGGTCGTCCGCCAGCCGCTCTCCATCCAGCTATCGTCCCACCTCGATACGCTCACCTCACTCGGCGACACACTGCCCCTGTCGGTCAGCGTTTCCGGCGCGCCGGGCGACCAGGTGTCGCTCACCTGGGCCAGTCGTGATTCCGGAGTGGTGCGGGTCACGCAGGACGGGCGCGCGATTGCCACGAGCGAGGGGAGCACGTATCTGTTGGCCCGCGAGGACGCGGGTGGGGTCGACTCAATCCGTGTCGTGGTGCAGCAGCGTGTGGTAGGCATCGCAGTCTCGCCGACCGTGGGCAGCGTTCCGTTGGGCCGCGCGGTCAAGCTTGCAGGCCGCCCGGTGGATGCGCGGGGCGCAACGATTGCGCGGCTCGGGGCGGTGACCTGGAGTTCGGCTCGTCCGACGCTCGCGTCCGTGGATATTGCGGGCTTGGTCACCGCACTCGCCCAGGGCACCGACACGATCTCGGCGTCGGTCAGCGGATTCACCCGCGCCATGCCACTGGTGGTCGGGCCGGCGCCGCCGCTCCGTTTCAGCAGAGACACGATCAACATCGGTGTCGGGCAGTATCCCAGCGCGTACGCCGCGCCGCTGCCGTTGGTCATCGCCGACAGTTTCGCGATGCACCACTCGGTGCCCATCACCTTCACCATGGCCGACTCGACCATCGCCGTGGAGGGCACTCCGGTGTCGCTGGGGACGTACGGCCCCGATTCGGCGGGGGCGGTTCGGCCTTTCGGCCGCCGCGCGGGTGTGACCGTCATGACGGCCACCGGTCCCGGCTACGGCCCCGGTTCTGTTGTCGTGCGGGTGACAACGCCGAAGCTCAACATGATCGATTCAGTCATGCCGCTGTTCGATCCCGCGCACTCGACGGCCACATCGACGATGTTCGCGTACTTCCAGGACTCGCTGGGCCACGAGGGCCAGCTCTGGCGGCCGGCGACCGTTCGCTATCGCGCATCCGATACGACGGTCGTGGTTCCCTCTGCCTCGAGCGTTACCGTGGATAGCGGGCAGATCGACGTCACCGTCCGCATGCGCGCCACGGGGCCGGGCGTGGCCTGGCTCATCGCATACCCTGACGGTTACGCGTCCGACAGCACGCGAGTGCACGTCACCACCTATGCGCCGCGCCTCCTGTTCACCAGGGAACCCGGAGCCACCAACGTCGAACGGGGCGCGTCGATGTATCTGGGTGCGGGCGAGAGCACGACCTACTATCAGGTCGGCGTCTTTGCGTCCGCGCTCGGCGGATGGAGCACCACAGTTCCTCTGACGCTGAGCCACGGCCGCCGGGCCGTGATCGCGATTCCGGATTCCGCCAATCGGGACAACGGCTATTTCCACGTGCAGGCGCTCACCGAGGGGAGCGACACGATCATCGCGACGGCCGCCGGCTACAGGCCAGACTCGCTCATCGTGATTGTCACGCGGCCCTCCTTCCGCTTCAACTTCGGACAGACGACGTATGCCACGCTGGTGAACGCCCCGACGTTCCCCACGACTACGATGTTCCACAAAGTGACGCTGCAGGCGATCTATACCGAC
>DATLTC010000015.1 GCA_035533755.1 Gemmatimonadaceae bacterium | reverse complement strand
CTGCGCGATGGCCGGATTGCCGAACCGCGGATTCACCTCGTACTTGAATTCCTGCGTCGTCTGATTGAACCCCCGCACGTACAGCAGCGTGGGGTCGATGATCGGCGGCTGCCCCCACCCGCTCAGGTTGTTGCCGCCGTGCACCAGCGCGTCCACGCCGGTGAGCGGATTGGTCAGGCTGAGCCCCACGCTCACCCGCGACGGCAGGTGCACCTTGTCGGAGATGAGCTGGATGCTCACCGAGCCCATCGACGCCGACCAGGGGCCGCGGCAGCTGTTGAGCCCGGCGATGGCGCCCAGCTGATCGGCCAGGCACGCCCGGCTGGCGGCCGGCAGCGCGCTGAGCAGCGCCTGCATGCCGTTGCGCAGGCTGGTGTCGGCGGTGGCCGCGGGGTTGAACACGAACGCGCGGTCGTTGGACGAGCCGTCGCCGTTGACGTCGCCCGATACCATGGGCGTGTACCGGTTGCCCGAACTCACGCGAAGGAACGTGGACACGTTCACGGCGCCCTTGATGGTCACCGACCCGGTGAGGTTGAACTGGTGCGTGGCGCCGCTGCTGCCCCACACCAGAGCCAGCGGATCGCCGGCCGTGGTGCCGCCGAAGCCGCGGCTCAACTGACGCGTGTCGCGGTACACATACGTCAGATTCCAGCCGAACGCCGAGTTGAAGACGCGCGGCGAGATCCCGAACTGCAGCTCCCGCGTGTCCGAGCGCAGGTCCGAAACCGACTCGCTGACGCGCGAGAAGGTGGACGACACGCGGCCGGCGCCGCTGGCGATGGCCCCCGTGGCGGGGACGATGCTCGACGGCGATACGAACACCGGTCGGTCGCCCTCGTCGGCGAGCACGAACTGCGGCACGTCGCTGAAGTTGGCGTCGAGCGAGCCGTGCTGGTCGAGGTTGCGGGAATACGTGAACGTCAGGCTGCCGTTGAACAGCGGCGTGAGCAGGCCGCGAATGCCCAGGTTGCCGCGCCAGCTGCGCTGCGTGCGGTAACTCGGGGAGAACAGCGCCACGTTGGGCACGCTGCTGGAGAACACGCTGCCCAGCGAGCCGTCGGCGCACCGCGTGGGGATGTTCGCCTGGCTCTGCGCGTAGGCCGACCAGTCGGGCGTGGGCACGGCGCTCCCCACGCAGCTGATCTGCTGCGCGGCGCTGGGCAGCCCGGTCTGATCCACGGCGTTGGCGATGAGCGTGGCGGCGGGATCGTTCCGGAATTCACCCACGCCGCCGGTGACCACGTAGGCGGGCGGCTTGTACGCGCCGCGGAACCCCTCGATCTGCGGCATCGAGCCGAACTGCCAGCTGAACCCCAGGCGCGGGCTGATCGTGATGTCGTTGGGCACGGCGTCGTTGCGCAGCCCGTAGATGCTGTCCACGATCGGATTTAATTGCGGCAGGGTGCTGAACCGGCTCCCCTCGGCGCGGAACCCGTACTGCACCTGCAGGCTCGGCGCGGGACGCCACGCGTCGCCCAGCGACACGGCCAGCGTGGCCACGTCCCCCGACCGCTCGGCCGGCACCAGCCGCCGCGTGAACGACGCCGGCTGCCCCGCGGCGAAGTCGGCGAGCGAGTTGTACGTGAATGTCCCGCGTGAATTGGCGTTCTGGTCCTGGATGTACCGGCTCACCTGGAGATCCTCGGTGAGCTTGAGCCGATGCGTGTTGTCGTCGCTGAACCAGGACGTCGCGTTGCCGAACTCCCACTGATAGTTGGTGAGCTGCTGCGGATAGCTGGAGTTGCCCCCGAACTGCAGCGACGACACGCCCGACGTCCCGTTGGGGAAGTTCGACGTCACGAGCACGCGTGCGTCGGGGAGCAGCAGATAGGCGCTGGAATTGGACCAGGTGCCCCCCACCGACAGCTGCGTCTCGTTCAGGAATCCGTAGCCGAAGTATCCGGCGTGGGTGAGTTGCACCGTGGCCGCCTGGCGGGTGCTCTGGCCGCCGTGGGCCGGCACGGCGCTGGTGGACAGCGACGCCGCGCCCGAGCGGTTCCACGAGCCGTTGAACAACACCCCCCACGTATCGGTACCGCTGGGCGCGAAGCTCAACTGCCCGAACAGCGCGCCCTGGTCGTTCAGCCGGTTGGACGGCACGCCGCCCGCGGTGGACGGGATGCCGGCCGACTGCATGTCGCCCAGCAGCTGATTCACGGAATCCTGCGAGATGCCCACGCCTTCGAGCGCCGACGCGTCGGTGTTGAGCAGTGTCTGGAGATCGCTCGACCGCCGCCCGAACTGGAACGAGGTGTTGTAGAACAGCTTGTTCCAGATGAGCGGGCCGCTGGCCGATCCGCTGGCGATGGCGTTGGTGTACTGCTGGCCCAGCGACCGCGTGGTGGGGCTGGCCCACTGCATGTCGGGGTTCACGAACGTCACGTGCAGATTGCGATTGACGAAGTTGGAGCCGCTGAACGTGCGGGCCGAGATCTGCCCGCCGCTGAATCCGCCGCGCGAGGGATCGAAGGTGGTGGTGGACAGCCGCGCCGACACCTGCACGTCGCGGGGCAGGGTGCCGCCGAAGGTGAGCCCGTTGAGCGTCACGCTGTTCTCGTCGGCGCCCAGCCCGAGCACCGAGAAGCCCATCGTGCCGTCGGCGTTGGTGATGGCCGTGACGCCCGGCAGGTAGGCGGCCATCGCCGACAGGTCGCCGAGCGCGTCCAGCGGAATGCCCGTCTGGTTCATGGTCTGTTCCACGCCGCCGATGTCCGGGCGATACTGATCGCCGGCCAGCGGACGGGCGCGGTTGGCGGTCACGCGCACGGCGTCGAGCTGCGTGGCCGCGGGCTGCATCTTGGCGTTGGCCAGGATCACGGCGTCGTCGTCGTTCTCCTTGACCACCTCGAAGTTGGTCGGGATCATGCCGATGGCGAGGTAGCTCATCATGTAATCGCCGCCGCCGCCCGAGAACAGGATCGTGAACCGCCCGTCGTTGTTGGTCTTGGCCGAGCGCGTGGTCTCGTCGCTCATCGACTGCGCGGTCACGTTCACGTTGGCCAGCGGCTTGCCGTCGGGTCCCGTCACGCGGCCGCGGATGATGTCCACCGAGCCGCCCTGGGCGGCGGCGGTGGAGAATGCCGCCGAGAGGACGAGCAGAGCGATACAGAGTGCAGATCTCATCGGGGGGAATCCGGTAGCGGTTCACGAACGGTGCGCGCATGCACCGTGCGCTCGTGATACCGTTACGCAGATTCTCCGGCGCGCGTTGGGCGAAAATGGATGGAAATTGCGCCGTTAACGAATCGCCGTCCCGCGCGTCAAACCACTGCGGTCAGCCGTTTGTTCGGGGCCCACCCTTCAATGTGTCGCGCGGGGACGGCGCCACGGGCAGGAAGTCCTCGCCCGGGTTGATGTACTGATCCGTCTCGATGCCGTGCTGGCGGTCGTGCAGCGAGCGGTAGCGCCCGTTCAGCGTCATCAGCTCGGCGTGGCTTCCGCGCTCCACGATCCGGCCCCCTTCGAGCACCAGGATCTGGTCGGCGCTCTCGATGGTCGACAGCCGGTGCGCGATCACGAACGTCGTGCGGCCGCGGCGCAGCGAGTGCAGGCCGTCGCGGATCAGTGCCTCGCTCTCGCTGTCCAGGCTCGACGTGGCCTCGTCGAGTATGAGAATACGCGGATCGGCGAGAATGGCGCGCGCGATCGCCACCCGCTGCCGCTGCCCGCCCGACAGCTTCACGCCGCGCTCGCCGACGATCGTGTCGTACCGGTGCTCGAACCGGTCCACGAACTCGTCCACGTGCGCGATGCGGCCCACGCGCCGGATGTCGTCGTCGGTGGCGCCGGGCTTGGCGAACGCGATGTTGTCGCGGATCGTGCCGTCGAACAGGAAGTTGTCCTGCATCACCACGCCCAACTGCGCGCGGTAGTCGTGCAGCCGCAGCCCTTCCAGGTCGCGGCCGTCGATGAGGATGCGGCCCTGCTGCGGATGGTAGAACGCCTGCACGAGGCCGATCAGCGTGCTCTTGCCCGAGCCGCTCGACCCCACCAGCGCCGTCGTCGATCCGGCCTTGGCCGTGAACGTCACATCGCGCAGCACGGGCACGCCGGGGTCGTACTCGAACGACACGTGGTCGAAGGCCACCTCGCCCACCACGTCGTGCATCGGCGCACGCGAGGCGTCGTCGGCGTCCTCGGTGGGCATGTTCATGATCTCGCGAATGCGGTCCAACCCCGCGAACGCCTCCGAGATCTGCGTGCCGATGGACGCGATCTGCACCAGCGGCGCCGCCACCAACCCCACCAGGAACACGTACATGAACAGGTCGCCCAGCGTCATCCGCCCGTTCAGCACGTCGCGCCCGGCGATCACCATCACCAGCAGGCCGATCACGCCGCTGATCACCGTCGTGCCCGACCCCACCGCCGACGTGCCGGTGATGGTCTGCGCGATGTTCCGCAGCAGCCGGTGCGCCCCCTGCGCGAACAGCTTCCGCTCGCGCCGCTCGGCCACGTACACCTTCACCAGGCGCACGCCGCCCACCGACTCGGCCAATCGCCCCGTGACCTCGGCGTTGATCGCCCCGCGCTCGCGGAACAGCGGGCGCAACTTGCGGAACGCGTAGGCCATCATGCCGCCGAACGCCAGCAGCACGACCAGCGTGACCGCGGTCAGCTTCCAGTTCAGGTAGAACAGCACCGTCACCGCGATCGTGGCCGTCATCAATCCGCCCAGCAACTGGATGATGCCGGTGCCCACCACGTTACGCACCCCCTCGGCGTCGGTCATCACCCGCGAGATCACGATGCCGGTCTTGGTGGAGTCGAAGTACGACACCGGCAGCCCCAGCACGTGCCCCTGCACCCGCTTGCGCATGTTGGTGATGGCCCGTTGGCCGGCCACGCTCACCACCTGCGCCAGTCCGAACGACGTGATCGCCTGCACGAGCGTGGCGCCGGCCACGGCCAGCGCCAGCGGCAGGAGCAGGTCGGGGCGGTGTTTGCCGATTACCGTGTCGATGAGATACTTGGAGCTGCCGGGAAGCACGAAGCCGGCCAGCCGGCTCACCACCATCAGCGACAGGCCGATGACCAGCGAGCGGCGGTGCTCGCCGATCAGTTCGCGCGCCTCGTGCCAGGCGCGCTTGGGATCGAGCGGCCGCTTGGCCGATGGGGTGCCGGCCGCCGCGGTCGCGACGCGACGGCTGCCGCGCTCGCCGCGGGCGCCGGGAAGACGGGGGAAAGTCACCCTGCAAGATAGCGGCCGGGCGAAGCCGGGGGCGCGCCGGCCCTGTTTGCCCATGCCCGACGGGCGGTCCTTGGAGCGCCCGCCCCACCGATCTAGCTTGAGCCAGTCCGGTCGCCATCCATAGCCCGTCCTCATCGATGCCCCACCCGGAAACCGCCGCGCCGCCCGCCCCTCACTCGTCCCGCTATGCGTGGTACGTGGTGGGCGTGCTCACGCTGGCCAATGTGGCCGGGTTCGTGGACCGGATGATCCTCAGCTTGCTGGTCGTGCCCATCCGGCGCGACCTCGGTATCTCCGACACCCAGATGAGCCTGCTCATGGGGCTCGCCTTCTCGGTGTTCTATACGGTGCTGGGCCTGCCCATCGGCTGGCTGGCCGACCGCGGCAACCGCAAGGCGATCATGGGGTGGGGGGTGGCGCTCTGGAGCGTCATGACCGCGGCCTGCGGACTGGCCGGCGGCTTCGGACGCCTGCTCCTCACGCGCGTCGGCGTGGGCGTGGGCGAGGCCACCCTCAGCCCCACGGCCACGTCGTTCCTGGCCGACTACTTCCCGCCCGAGCGCCTGGGCTCCGCCTTGAGTGTTTACTCCATGGGGATCTTCGTGGGCTCGGGGCTCGCCTACGTGATCGGCGGCGCGGTGGTGGGGTTCCTGGATGCGCAGGGCAGCGTGCTCGTGCCGCTGGTGGGCGCCGTGCGCCCCTGGCAGACCGCGTTCTTCGTGGTCGGCGTGCCGGGCGTGCTCATCGCGCTGCTCTTTCTCACCGTGCGCGAGCCGGCGCGCAAGCCGGGGTCACACGGCGCCGGCATCGGCCAACTATTTGCCTACCTGAAGCGCAACCTGCGCAGCTTCACCTGCAACAGCCTCGGCTTCTCGCTGTCGGCCATGGTCAACTTCGGCATCGCCGCCTGGCTGGCCACGTTCATGATCCGCCGCTATGGATGGACGGCGGGGCGCGCCGGCGCCGTGCAGGGCATCCTCACCATGACCGTGGGCGTGATCGGCGTGCTCGCCGGCGGACGGATGGCCGACTGGTACGCCCGCCGCGGCCGCACCGACGGACCGTTGCGCGTGGGGGTGGTGGGCGCCGTGGGGATGCTCATCTCGGCCACGGCCTATCCGTTCATGCCGTCGGCGTGGATGGCCGTGGCGTGGCTGGTGCCGGTGAACTTCTTCGCCGCCTTCCCCTGGGGCGCCGCCAACGCGGCCGCCGCCGAGATCGTGCCGGCGTCGATGCGCGCCCAGGGCGCGGCGCTGTACTTCTTCGTGCTCAGCCTGGTGTCGTCCACGCTCGGGCCCACCGTGGTGGCGGCCATCACCGACTACGTGTTCCACGCCGACTCGGCCGTGGGATGGTCGCTGGCCATCACCAACGTGGTGGGGATGACCGGGGCTATTGTACTTCTGCTATACGGCATGCCGGCGTACCGCGCCACGATCGCGGCGCGGGGGGAGTGATGCGGGAGGCCGCGCGTGCCGGCGACTATGGACTGGTTGTAGGGAGCGCGGTGATCGGACGCTGGAGGCCGAGATCCGGAAGGGCGTGTCGGATCACCCATCCGCGCATGTACGGGCTGTCGAAGGTGTATCCCACGGCCACCGGGCTCTCCCTCGGTTCACGCACCAGCAGCTCGCGCTCGATCAACGGCCTGACCGCGCTCATCACGGATCCGCTGGGCCCCAGGCCAAACGCCACCGTCGTCTCGCCGGTCGTCAGGCCGGCCGACGCGCCGGCTACCGCCCGCAATACCTGTTGTTGCGCCGGGCTCGTCTCGTCCCATTGGTGCCGCAGGCCGTCGGACAGCAGCGTCACGAGGACGGCGAACGCCTCGTCCACCGAGGCCACGGTGGCGGCCCGCGACGCGGCCTGGCGTTGGTATACCTCGCGGGCCAGCAGCATGACGTCGAGCGTGCACGGACCGGCGAGCGCGACGCACCGCGCGCCGACCCCGGGTTGCGGCGCCACGCGGAACTTCGACAGCCGGGAGTCGATCCACACCGCGAGAAACGCCGGATCGATAGGTCCCACGTCGAGCGGCGGATCGAGCATCTTGAAGAAGGCGCCGTCCCGTCCGACCAGCGCGTCGAGCAATCGGCGTCGCGACCCAGCGCAGACGTAACTCACGGCGTCGTGACGCTGGATGACGCCGCGCAACGTCCAGGCGGCGGACTGCCCGCCCGCGGTGGTCAGCTCCTGGAACTCGTCCAGGATGATGCCGAGGGGGCGTCGTCGCGCTCTCGCGGTCGTGTTGATCGCGTCGAGCACCACGTCCAACGCCTGCGGAGCGTGCGCGGGTGATTGGAATCTCTCCGGCACGAGGCCCAATTGCGGCCGCCCGTCGTCGCCGAACGAGACCGTGATCGCCTGCGCGGCGCGGCGGGCGATGTCGAGGAGCACCTCGTGCCACTGCCGCCCCAGGGCGGTGTTGGCGGCGATGAGCAGTCGGGTGGCGGCTTCGGGGAGCGTCTGCGCCGTGGAGAGATCGGCGTACAGCACCGGGGTGCCGCGGTGCATGGCGCGCGCCTGCGCCACTTCGAGAATGGAGGTCTTGCCCATGCGGCGACGCCCGCGGACCAGCAGTTTGGCGCCCGGTTCCTCCAGCACGCCGACCACGCGGCGCACCTCATCGGCCCGGTCGGCGAATCGCGAACCGGTGACGCGTCCGTGGACGTGGAAGGGCGGGAGGGGCGCGGGGCGTGCCATGGGGCGAGATCACAGAATATAGGAAAACGGCTAGTAGCACAATAGCTACTAGCCAAAGTACTGCAAGAAAGGAGATGGGAATGGCCGCCACCGCAGTGTCTCCCGCGCGTTCCCCCCCCATCCCATCACCGGTTTTCTGGCCCCGCCGTCCGCAAACGCCGGCGCGCGGAATTGTATGACTCGTACCGCGCGGTAGCGCGCGATCCCGAGTTCGGCGCCGAGCTCGCGGACACGATGTCCGCGTTTGACCCGGCGGTCGGTGACGGATTGGCCGATTCTCCTCAGTGAGGCCGGGGCCCGTGGTCACGGAAGTCCCGCTCACGAAACTCGAAGGCATACCCCGGAAGCCGTATCCGTAACCCACACGCCCCGCGAGGCGTCACGCCATCCGGATCCACTTCACCAGTTCGCCCAGCGACGGGCGCTTGCCGTACATCAGCAGCCCCACGCGATAGATGCGCGCCGACACCCAGATGGCTGCCAGGCTCGCCACCGCCACGCCGGCCAGCGTCGCCGTCAGCTCCATCCACGAGATGGACACCAGCGACATCCGCATGGGCATGATGATCGGCGCCGAGAAGGGGAGCCACGACATCACCTTGGCCAGAGTGCTCGCCGGGTTGGCCAGCACCGGCCCCATGAAGATCACCGACCCGATGAGCAGCAGCATCACCGGCATCTGCGCCTGCTGCACGTCCTCCTGGTTGCTCACCATCGCGCCCACGGCCGCGAACAGCGACGAATAGAACATGAAGCCGAGGATGAAGAACAGGAGCAGCGCGATCCCCACGCTGAGCGGCACGCTGGGCATCTTCACGCTCATCGCCGCGGCGGCCGGGATGCCGAACCGCGCGAAGATCTGCCCCCGGAACGTGTAGATGGCCACGCCGCCGGCGATCCACACGAACACCTGCGTGAGCGCCACCAGCCCCACGCCCAGGATCTTGCCCGCCAGCAGCGCTTCGGGCTTGACGCTCGAGATCACCACTTCGGCCACGCGGGTGGTCTTCTCCTCCATGACGCCGCGCAGCATGTTCTGCCCGTAGATGGCGATCATGAAGTACAGGATGAACGCGATCAGATAACCGAACACGACGCTCGACATGCCGCCGCCGGCCTCGATGCCCTTGTCGCTGATCTTGTCCGTTTTCATGTCGAGCTTCACGGCGGTGAGCGTGGCCACGCGGCCGGGATCGATGCCCTCCTTCTCCAGCCGCATGTCGAGCAGGTTCTGCCGCACCATCGACGTGAGCGTGCCCACGTCGGCCATCGACGTGGCATTCCGCCCCGCGTAGCGCACCTGCGTGCCGGCCAGCGTCTTCGCGTCGAGCACGAGGTAGCCCTGCGCCTGGTGATGGATCACGGCCTGCGTGGCGCTGTCCTCGGCGGCTGCCAACTGCTCGGTGGCCACGGCTTCCACCCGCGGCGGCGGGCTCGCCGGCGCGGTCTCGGCCAGCGCCCGGGCCACGCGCGAGCCGAGGTCGGTGCCGGTGGCATCGAGCACGATCACGTTGGCCAGCGTCGGGGACGACCGTGTGCGCGCCGCCAGCACCGTGGGCAGCACGGTGATCACACCCATGAACACCGGGCCGAGGACCGTGGCGACGATGAACCATTTGGAGCGCACGCGCTCCAGGTATTCGCGTTTGAAGACGACGAGAGTCTTACCCATGGCCGCTCATCCCCGGCTCGACGTGTTCCGCGCCGACCCGATCGAGGAAGATCTGGTGGAGTGAAGGTTGGATCAGCTCGAACTGGCTGATCCGGGCGCCGCTGGCCACCACGCGCTGCAGCAGCTCCTGCGCGTCGGCGCCCGGCGCCATCTCGATCTCGAAGTACTGATTCTGATCGTCGTACTTGGACACCAGCGTCCGGTCGGCCAGCGCCGCCATCACGGCGTCGCGCGGCCCGCCGTCCAGCGCCAGCGCCACGTTGCGCACGCCGTGCTCCGCCTTGACGTCGGCCACGCGGCCGTCCAGCACCTTCTCGCCGCGCGCGATGATGCACACCGAATCGCAGATGCGCTCGGCGTTGTCCATCATGTGCGTGCTGAAGATCACCGTCTTGCCGCGCTGTTTGAGTTCGATCACCGTGTCCTTGAGCGCCTGGGCGTTGATCGGATCGAGCCCGCTGAACGGTTCGTCCAGGATCACGAGGTCGGGGTCGTGCAGCAGCGTGCCGATGAACTGCGCCTTCTGCTGCATGCCGCGCGAGAGCTCGTCCACCTTGGCCAGTCCCCAGTCCTTTTCCGGGGTGCGGAGCTGCAGCCGCTCCAGCCATTCATCGATGCGCCGGTCGGCCGTGCGCGCGTCCACGCCCTTGAGCTCGGCCAGGAACCGCAGCACGCGCCGCACCTGCATCTTCTTGTACAGGCCGCGCTCCTCGGGCAGGTAGCCCACGCGGTCCAGCACCTTGGTGCCGCGCACCGGTTGCCCGAAGATGCTGATCGAGCCCTCGTCGGGCTCGAGGATGTCGAGAATCATGCGGATCGAGGTCGTCTTGCCGGCGCCGTTGGGGCCGAGCAGGCCGTACACCGTTCCGCGCGGCACCTGCAGCGAGAAGTCGCGCACGGCGACCGTCTCGTCATACCGCTTCACGACATGTCGGATGTCGATCGCGAGGTCGGACATTATGGAAGGGAAGAGGGGAAGACTGCTCCATTATAGCGCGATGGGCCGGACCGCGGCCATACTTATCGGTATGTCGCATTCACGGAGTCTCGCCCGACTCACGGTCGTTGCCGTCGCCGTGACGGGCCTGGTGGGCACCGGCGCATCCCCCGAGGTGACGGCGCATGTCAGACCCTGAGGGCGGGCGTTCCTGGCAGCGGGGCGTCACCGTGGTCACGGCCGCGCTCGCGTCGCTGCTCCTGCTCTTTCTCGTGTTGCCGCTGGCCGGGATCGTGGGCGGGTGGGGGGTGGCGGGCCTGCGCGCCCTGGCCAGCGACGGCGAATTGCGCGCGTCGCTCTGGCTCACCCTCGTGTGCGCCACGCTCGCCACGCTCCTCGGCGCGGCGGGCGGCGTGCCGCTGGCATATGTATTGTCGCGCAAGCGCTTCCGGGGGCGCGGGCTGGTGGCGGCGCTGCTCGATCTGCCGCTCGTGGTGCCGCATCCCGTGGCCGGCATCGCGCTGTTGCTGTTGCTCGGGCGGGATGGGCCGCTGGGCAAGGCCATGCTCGCCGCCGGGCTCGAGATCACGGGATCGCGCACCGGGATCGTGTGCGCCATGCTGTTCGTGTCGGCGCCGCTGCTGGTGAGCGCGGCGCGCGAGGCGTTCGACCGGGTGGACCCGCGGCTCGAGGCCGTGGCGCGCACGTTGGGCGACACGCCCTGGCGCGCCGTGCGGCGCGTGACCGTGCCCCTGGCGGGGCGCGGGCTCGTGGCGGCCGGCGTGGTGATGTGGGCGCGCGCGATCAGCGAATTCGGCGCCATCGTGGTGCTCACGTACAATCCCAAGGTGGCGAGCGTGCTCAGCTACGAGCGGTTCACCGCGTACGGATTGAAGAGCGCGCTGCCCGTGGCGGCCGTGCTCGTGCTGCTGGCGCTGGTGCCGATCACCGTGTTGCGCACCGTGCATGCGCCCCAGGGGCTGCCGGAGCGCCGCGGATGATCCGGCTGGAGCATGTGACCGCGGCCGTGGGCCAGTTCACCCTGCGCGACGTGTCGTTCTCGCTCGACGCCGGCGCCTACGGCGTGGTGATCGGGCCGGCCGGCGCCGGCAAGACCACGCTGCTCGAGGCCATCGCCGGCATCGTGCCCGTGGCGGCGGGCGCCGTGTCGCTCCGCGGCGCCGACGTCACGCGGCTGGCGCCCGAGCGGCGGCGCGTCGGCATCGTATATCAGCACGCGTATCTCTTTCCGCATCTCTCGGTGGCGGACAACGTGTCGTACGGCACCGATGACGCCGGATCGGCGCGCGAGATGGCGGAGCGTTTCGGCCTCGACGCGCTTATGAGGCGTGACGTGCGGGCGCTGAGCGGCGGCGAGCGGCAGCTCGTGGCGCTGGCGCGCGCCCTCGCCACTCGGCCCGACATCCTGCTGCTCGACGAGCCGTTCGCGTCGCTCGATCCGCGCACGCGGATCACGGCGCGACGTCAGGTGCGCGCCCTGCACGCCGAGCGCGGGATGACCGTGCTGCACGTGACGCACGACTTTGCCGAGGCCGGGCGGCTGGGGCATCAGGTGGTGCTGCTGGAGGGGGGGCGCGTGCTGCAGGTGGGTGGGCCCGACGACGTGTTCCGGCGGCCGGCGTCGGCCGCGGTGGCCGAGTTCATCGGCGCCGAGAACCTGCTGGCCGGCCGAGTGCGGAGCGTGAACGGGGGTGGCGCTGGGGAACGCGTGGTCGAGTTCACGAGCGGCGGGCTCGTGCTGCACGCCGTCAGCGAGATGCCCGACGGCGAGGCCCACGCCGTGATCCGCGCCGACGAGATCGCGCTGTCGCCCGAGCGGCGCGAGTCGTCGGTGCGCAATCAGCTACTGGCGCGCGTGGTGGAGGTGGCGCCGAGCGGCGTGCTCACGCGGGTGACGCTGGACGCGACCGGGGTGGAGCTGGTGGCGGTGATCACCACCGGCTCGGCGGAGGATCTGGGGCTGGTGCCGGGTCGCGCCGTGGTGGCCTCGCTCAAGGCCACGGCCGTGCACCTGTGTTGAGGGGAGCCGATCCGATCACCGTCCTCGGTGACGCGGCTTGACCTGAGCGGTATCGAACGCTAGCCAATCCACACCCGGGCGGATTCCGGTCCAGATGTCCACCGGGCCGGTGAGGACGCGGGTGTGGTAGGAGTTGCCGTCCAGTACGGCAAGGTATCGGGCATCCGATCGTACCCCCACACCAGTGATGGTGATGGGGCGCCCGTCAATCGCGACGCCGCATCGGCCATCGGGAAAGATCTGGACGCGGACGCGGAACCAACGTCCGTCGTTGACGTTGTTCCACGGCGTGGTTGCGAGATCTACGGCGGCTCCCGGGATCGACAGTGCGTGCATCCCCCGGACGCCCTCTGCGCCGGGATATGCGGCAGAGCACCGTCCAGCCGGTGTGCCCGTATCGAACGGGGGGTATCCGTCTCGATGATTCCAGCGGGCCAGCGCCGCCGAGTCCGGCAGGGGCACCAAGTTGACGCCCTCTGTCTGCCATTGCAGCATGGTGATGGTGAGCGAGAGCGTGGCCTCAAACCCCAGGCCGTCGATCGCCGAGTACGTACGCCCGGAATACGCGCCGTTCGTGAAGTTGCCGTCGCCATGATTCCAGAATGCCGGCCGCCCCGACGAATCGCGCACGATCATCGGCGGCGGATCGCCGTATGGGACGAAGTCGGGTTCGATGCCGCGCGACCAATCGTCGTGCAACACGATCGAGTCGTGGGGCGGTACCACGCGCACCGCGAGCGTGTCGGTGCGCCAGCCGCCGGCTGAGATCACGAGGTTGGCCGTGCCCGGGGTCAGCGGAATGAGTTTGCCGCCGGCCTCCGATCGCACCACGGCGGTATTCAATGACGTGATGCGTACGTTCGGGATCATGATGCGGCGACCGTCCGCGGTCTTGCCGAGTGTTGTGAGCTGAAATGCGGCCCCCATCGGGATGCCGTGGGGCGGCACCGACGCGACCAGACCGGTGACGAATCGCGCCGGGCGCGCGGACTGCCAGACGAGCCATACGGGTCGTGTGTCGAGCGCGCTCATGACCAGTGGCCGCGAGAGTTCGGGATGGTCTACCGGAAAGATCGTGGGCTGAGGCCGGGCGGCTCCGATGTCGCGGCACTGGCAATACATCCATCGTCCGTCGGGGCTGAGACTGTAGTTCGCCCCTCCCGTCTGCTGCACGCGGCGCATGGATCCGTCTCGCACGTCGAGCATGTCGAGCGTGACGAGTGAGTCCCGCCGGTCGCTGACCAGCAACCGATTGTCATCGATCCAGCCGACGGGGGTGGGCAGCCCACCCACATTGAAGCATCGCGTTCCCGACCCGTCGGGGGATATGGTGCATATCGAGTCCGGCGCTTCGGAATAGCTGAGGTGTACGAATGCGATGCGGACGCCGCTCGGGCCCCACTTGGGAGTGCCGTCCGATCCGTTTCCCACGGTCAGCTGCCGGATGCCATGCGTGGCCAGGTCCATGATCGCCAGGTGCGCGTGGCTGAGCGTGTCGAACCGGCCGGTGGCGAACACGATCTGCGAACCGTCGGGGGCGAGATCGGCCGCTTGATCGTCGCCGGGCGCCCAGGTCAGGCGCTGGCGCTTGCCTGTCATGCCTTCGAGCACGAGGTCGTTGCCGCCCGAATCCGGGAATGTGGCATACGAGATCCACGACTTATCGTCCTGCGTCACCGTGTACTCGTTGAGCGTGGATGGCAGGGTGAGGTGGACCGGCCTGCCTTCCTTCGGAACGATCAGGAGGTCGCCCCCCGTCCAGCGGTCGCGCCGGATGCCGACGCCATAGACGGTGGTGTCGCTGTTCGAGTCCACGGACACGGCCAGGAACTGCTCGTCGGGCGCTGCCTCGGGCGGCCGCGCCCACTGCCACGTGGCGGCGGCGCTCGCCATGGCCACGAAGGCGATCACCGCCGCGGTGCGCCAGCGGGAGGGCGCATAGCGGAATTGGAATGGGAGCCGCCGCACCAACTCCCGAACCTGTTGCTCGTCCTCGCTGTCGATGAACTCGGCGGCGAGTGCCTGGGCGGCGCGATGGTCGCCCAGCCGGCGCAGGCGGCGTACCCACGTCGCGAATGCGTGCGTCGTGGCTGTCCGGTCGCCGGCCCGCAGAAAGTGCATGCCGGCGCGCCGGAGTGCATGGTCGCCGGAGTCGCCGTGCAGCCACGCTCGGCCCACGGCCAACTCCGCCGCGCGGCGCATCGGCGCGTCGAGTCCGCTCAGGGCGAGCTCGCCGATCTGATCGTGGACGGGTTCCCACCCATCGCCCACGTGGTTCACCATGCCGTGCATCTCGAGGCTGTACAGAATGGCCGCGACGTCGGGCAGTGGACGTTGCACCACGTCGCCCACGAAGCCGGCGGGAACCGGAACGCCGGCGAGGGCGACCGCATTCAACACCGATCGTTCGGCCGGGTCGAGCGCCTCGATGCGACGGCGCAGCGCGCCGCCGGCGTTGAGTGACTGAAGGAGGGCGGGTGTATTGGCGATCTTCCAGGCACCGGCATCGAGGGCGAGCAGCTTCTCGTCCATGAGAAACTGCAGCGTCTCGATGACCAGCAGGGGGACGCCATTGCTCGCATCCCGAAGCAGCAGTGGAATGCGCTGCGCGATGTCGGAATCCGGAAGGGATCCGACGCTCGCCAGGAGGGCACCCGTATCGGCGGCCGTCAACGGCGAGAGCCGGATGACCGTCGCATCGCGTGGCGCGGGGCCCGTTCCGCCGTTGGACGGACGCGCCGCAGCGATGAGCAGCACCCGTTCCCGTTCGAGCAGTTCGGTCACGCCGGAGAATGCCCGAGCCGATTCGCGGTCGGCCCAGTGCAGGTCGTCCACGACCAGGGCTATCGGCGCCTCGTCGGCCGCCGCGGCGAGAAGTTCGTGCACCGCGATGGTCCGGTGTCTCAGCGCTTCGGGCCCCGCCGAGCGATCGGGCTCGGCGTTGAACGATCCGGAGAGCGTCGGGTTGAGCGCCACGAGGGCGGCGGCCGATGCAGGCGACACCGCCGCAGCGCCGGGCAGGGTGGCGAGCGCGCCGGCCAGTTTGCTCAGGAACGCGTACGCGATCTCGCGTTCACCGGGGTTCGCGCGCACCCATACCACACGGGCCCTGGTGGCCCGCAACCGTGCCACCACGTCCGTGACGAGTCGGGTCTTGCCGATGCCCGCCGCACCGACGATCGAGACCTTGCGAGCGATGCCGGACTTGGCCTCATCCCAGGCCGCGAGCAACGTGGAGAATTCCGCCTCGCGTCCAACGAGCTCGGCCACGATCGCCGCCGGCGTGGTGCCGGCGGCTGTTGGTTCCGAGGAGAGTTGGCGCGCCGTGCGGAGCATGGACCGCGTGGCCGGCTCCGGCTGTCGGTCTTCCTCGGCGAGCATCTTCTGAAGAGCGTCCGCTTCGAGCGAGGCGCCGAGCGCATCGTTGGCGGACACCAGGCTCTCGATCAGAAGGCGCCATGCGTTCTCACTCAACGGATTGACGTCCCTGGCCCGACGGGCGAGCGTCACTGCCTCGCGGTAGCGCGCCGTGGACAGGCAGTGGCGGATCACGTGCTCGGTGGACCGCGTGAACGTGTCGCGCAGGCGCTGCCGCTCCAGATCCGCCCAGTGTTCGAACTGGAGGCCCCCGGGCGCGGCGAAATCGGGGAGGAAGTCGCCGTGGTAGAGCGAGACCGCGACGTCGAACTCGTGCCGTTCCACCGCGCGCAGAAAGTCGGATCGGTCGGAGGGAATCGGATCCGCCAGGGTGACCGTGTCGCCGGCGGCCTTGATCAGCGCGCGGCCCGTCTTCTGCTTCACGTACCAGAGCGTCTGGCGGAAGGCGTGGCGCGCGGCCTCAGGCTCGAGGTCTGCCCAGAGCAGATCGATGAGAAAGTCGCGCGTCGCCGATCCGCCGGCGACGGATGCGAGGTACACGATCAGCGCCAGCGGCTTGCTGGGGCCGAACACGACCACGCGCCGGCCGGCGGGCGTGGCGGACATGAGCGCGGCAGCCCCCAGCGTTTCGAGCGTGTGGGTGTCGGCTTGATTGTCCCGGCGTTCGTCTGAGTCCGTCATCTGACGTTGGTCTGACATGAGGATGGTGGATTGTCGTTCACATAACGACTCCGCCCCTCCGGTCACCGAACGTTCAGGCCCGCTGTATCAGTTCGCAACTATATAGTGGTGTGTGGATGCCGGGTCGGCAAGGCGCGCGAGCGCGGCCGGGGGGGAGGGGGTGGGCTGCCCACATCAACGTCAAGAAGTCTGATCTCACGGTGCGCGCCCGAATGCCGGTGGTGGCGTCACGGCGGGCGCGGCATTTACGCGGGGCGGTCAGCCGACCAGCATCTTCGCCTTCCTCAGGCCGTCGCCCGGCGCCTCAGTATCCCACACGTTGATGTACGCGTGCCATCCCGCCGCTCTACCACACCCTGAATGACGCCTGTCGTGTCGGAAGGGCATTCTGGAGGGATGTGTGTGTGTGCCGCACCGAGTCGTAATCAGAAGGGGCAAGTGCCACAATCAGCACGTTGACCGCGACGCGACACCGGAACTGCTCGCGTGGAAGTTGTAACGCGGTGCGCTGCGTTCTTGATCCACAGCCAGTTCGCAGCGGCACCAGCCGGCGGCCAGGTCAGTCTAGCGAATCGCTCAACGCCAGAATGCACGCATTGGCGCAACTCAACGCGCCGCGAGGAGACGGGTCGTCACCCGAATAGTGTCCTGGCCTTTTCCACCCCCGCCCCCAACGCCTCCACATCCCCCGCCTCGTTATACACATACACGCTCGCCCTGGCCGTCGCCGGCACCTTCAACCGCCTCATCAACGGCTGCGCGCAATGATGCCCGGCCCTTACACACACCCCATCCTGATCCAGGATGGTGGCCAGATCATGCGGATGCACCCCCTCGAGCGTGAAGCTCACCACGCCGCTGCGATCGGCCACTGACGCCGGCCCGTAGATCTTCACGCCGGGAATCTCCCCGAGCAGCTTCTGCGCCAATTCGAGCAGCTCAACCTCGTGCGCCCGAACGGCCGGCATCCCGATCCCGTCCAGATACTCGCACGCCGCCGCCAACCCCACGGCGCCGGCCACGTTGGGCGTGCCGGCCTCGAACTTGTGGGGCAGCACGTTCCACGTGCTCCGCTCGTCGTACACGAACTCGATCATGTCGCCGCCCATCTGGTAGGGCGGCATGGCCTCGAGAATCGCCCTGCGCCCCACCAGGCACCCGATGCCCATGGGTCCGCACATCTTGTGCCCGCTGAAAGCATAGAAGTCCACGTCGAGCGCATCCACGTTCAACGCCAGATGCGGCGCCGCCTGCGCCCCGTCGCACACCACCAGCGCCCCCACCGAGCGCGCGATGGCCGCGATCTCCTTAACCGGATTGATGGTCCCGAGCGCGTTGGACACATGGCTGAACGCCACCACACGGGTCTTCGAGCCCACGAGCGCCCGCAACTGCGCCAGGTCGATGCGCCCGTCGTCGGTGAGCTCGCAGATCCGCAACGCCGCGCCCTTCTCCAGCGCCAGCTGCTGCCAGGGCACGAAGTTGGCGTGATGCTCCATCCCGGTGATCACGATCTCATCACCCGATGTCACATTCGCCCGCCCCCACGCGCTGGCCACGAGATTCAGCGACTCGGTGGTGCCGCGGGTGAATATTAGCGTATCAGTATCACGGACGCCGACAAAGGCCGCCACGCGCCGGCGCGCCCGGTCGTACCGCTCGGTGCTCCGCGCCGACAGATCGTACGCCCCACGGTGCGGATTGGCATAATCGGTCTCGTAGTACTCGCGCATGGCATCGAGCACCACCGATGGCTTCTGCGCGGTGGCCGCCGAGTCCAGATAGTGGAGCCCGGGGTTCCTTGCGAGCAGCGGAAAGTCCGCGCGACGCGACGCCATGCTCACCGCGCCACCTCCGCGCCCCGCTTGGGCCCCACGAGAATCTTCCCGTTCTCCACGCGCACCTCGTACGTCTGCACGGCGTCCACGGCGGGCCCCTTGCACGCCGCGCCGCTCAGGCAATCGAACCGCGCGCCGTGCCACACGCACTCCACGGTCCCATCCCTATGGATCACTCCGTCGGACAGCGGAAACTCGGCGTGGCTGCAACAATCCACCAGCGCCGACACCCGACCGTTCACATTCGCCAGGCAGATGGCTTCGCCGGCGGCGTTGGTCACGGCCAGCAGCGAGCCCTCGGGCAGGTCGGCCAGGTCGGCCAGCGGCTGGAACTCGCTCACGACGCCGAGCCGGCCACCACGGCCTCGGCGTTGTTCGCGTCGAGCGCCGCCTCCAACGCGTGCCAGGCCATGCTCGCGCACTTCACCCGCATGGGAAACCGCGACACACCGGAGAGCGCGGCCAGCGACCCCAGCGACTCGCGCTCCTTATCCACGTCCAGCTTGCCGGTGAGCAGATCGTTCATGTGCCGGGCGATGGCCACCGCCTCGGCCGCGGTCTTGCCCTTCACGGCGGCGGTCATCAGCGACGCCGACGCCTTGGAGATGGCGCACCCCAACCCCTGGAAACTCACGTCGGCCACGCGATCGCCCTCGAGCTTCACCCACAGCGTGAGCTGGTCGCCGCACAGGGGATTGTTGGCATCGATCCGGCGATTGGCATCCGCCATGACGCGAAAGTTCCGCGGCTTGCGGTTGTGCTCCAGGATGATCTCCTGATACAGCGAATCGAGGCTCATGAGCCCTACACCACCCCGGTGAACCTGGCCATCGTCATCGCCTCCAACCCTTCGCGCACGGCGTCGTTCTCGATGGTCTCCAGCACGTCGGCCGCGAACGCGTACGTGAGCAGCTTGCGCGACTCCTCGGCGCCGATGCCGCGGCTCTTCATATAGAAGAGCGACACCTCGTCCAGCCGCCCCACGGTAGCGCCGTGGGTGCACTTCACGTCGTCGGCGAAGATCTCCAGCTGCGGCTTGGTGTCGATCTGCGCCCTCTCCGACAACAGTAGCGTGTTGTTGGTCTGCTTGCCGTCGGTCTTCTGGGCAATGGGATCCACGTACACCTTGCCGTTGAACACCCCGTGCGACGCGCCGTCCAGCACGCCCTTGTACAGCTGGCGGCTGAAACAGTTGGGCTGCGCGTGCTCGATGCGCGTCTGATGGTCGCCGTGCTGCGCGCCGTCCAGCATGTACAATCCGTTGAGCGTGACGCCGCCGCCGGCGCCGCCCAGCACGGTGCCGATGTTCGTGCGCGAGAGCACCGCGCCCACGGCCAGCGAGAACGACACATAGTGGCTGTCGCGCGCCTGCACGGTCTCGATCGCTCCCACGTGGTACGCCTGCGGCCCTTCGCGCTGCAGCTTGTAATGGCTGAGCGTGGCGCCGTCCTCCACCACCACCTCGGTCACGGCATCGGTGAAATACGGCACGTCGGCCAACCCCACGTAGCTCTCGATCACGGTGGCCCGCGAATGCCGTTCGGCCACGATCAGATTGCGCGGATACGACACCCCGTTGGCCGCGTGGCGGTCGGTGGCGAATAGCATATGGATTGGCTGCTCCACCACCACGTCCGGGTCCACGTGGATCACCACGCCGTCGTGGAGGAACGCGGTGTTGAGCGCCGTGAAGGTCTGCGTGTCGGCGCGGGCCACGGTGCCGATGCGCCGCGTGAGTTCGGGCGCCTCGGTCCAGGCCCGGGCCAGCGGGATCACCCGCACGCCCTGCGGCAGATGCTCCAGATGCGACAGCTCGGGTGCGAACCGCCCATTGACGAACACCGCCAGGTGCCAGGCGTCGGGCGCCACGAACAGATACGGTTCGAGATCGGTGCGCCGCACATCGCCGCTGGGCGTGGTGAGCGGCGAGAAGCTCCGCTCCGCGATCGGCGCCACGCTGGTGAAGTGCCAGTCCTCGTTCTTGGTGGTGGGGAACCCCATCTGCGTGAACCGGTCGAGCGCCGAGCTGCGCAGCGCGCGCACCCACTCCGGCGCCTCGCCCCCCCCGTTGGCCGAGAACTTACGAAACTGCTCCACGTACTCGGCGGCCTGCGTCACGCGCCCACTCCGGCGGGCGATCCGCCCGTGATCCAGTCGTAGCCCCTGGCCTCGAGCTCCAACGCCAGCTCCTTGCCGCCCGACTTCACGATGCGGCCGTTGGCCAGCACGTGCACGAAGTCGGGCACGATGTAGTTGAGCAGCCGCTGATAGTGCGTGACCACGATCGTCGCGTTGTCGGGACGCTTGAGCTTGTTCACCCCGTCGGCCACGATGCGCAGCGCGTCGATGTCCAGCCCCGAGTCGGTCTCGTCGAGAATCGCCAGCTTGGGCTCGAGCACCGCCATCTGCAGGATCTCGTTGCGCTTCTTCTCGCCGCCCGAGAAGCCGGCGTTCACCGACCGGTTGAGCATGGACGGATCCATCTCCACCAGCTTGAGCTTCTCATCCATCAGGCCGGCGAACTCGAGCGGATCCATCTCCTCCAATCCCCGCGCCTTGCGCACCTCGTTGTACGCGGCGCGGAAGAAGTAGGCGTTGGACACGCCCGGAATCTCCACCGGATACTGGAAGGCGAGGAAGATGCCCTGCTGCGCCCGCTCCTCGGGCGGCATCTCGAGCAGGTCCCGGCCGTCGTACGTGACCGTGCCCGCGGTGACCTCGTACGCCGGGTTGCCGGCCAGCACCTGCGCCAGTGTGCTCTTGCCGGAGCCGTTGGGGCCCATGACGGCGTGCACTTCGCCGGCGCGAACGGTGAGATCGATGCCCTTGAGGATTTCCTTGCCGTCGACCGCCGCATGGAGGGCGTGAATATCAAGCATGGTGGGTCTGTACCCGGTTCTGATGTCTAGTGGCTGAAGACTTTCAACTCGGAACGGCTTGTAGGACGGTAGGACAGTAGGGGGGTAGGACGGGAACGGCGTGACGCAGTCATCAGTCCTACTCCCCTACGCCCCTGCCGTCCTACACTCCCATTACCCGACGCTTCCTTCCAACGTGATCCCCAATAGCTGTTGCGCTTCCAATGCGAACTCCATCGGAAGTTCCTTGAACACTTCCTTGCAGAAGCCGCTCACGATCATGCTCACCGCCTGCTCGGCGCTGAGCCCGCGCTGCTTGAGATAGAAGATCTGATCCTCGCCGATCTTGGACGTGCTCGCTTCGTGCTCCACCTGCGCCGTGTTGTTCTTGACCTCGATGTACGGGAACGTGTGCGCCCCGCACTGGTTGCCCACGAGCATCGAGTCGCACTGCGTGTAGTTGCGCGCTCCGGTGGCCTTGGGGCCCACGAACACCCGCCCACGGTACGAGTTGTTCCCGTGACCGGCGCTGATTCCCTTGGACACGATGTTGCTGCGCGTGTTCTTGCCCAGGTGCAGCATCTTGGTCCCGGTGTCGGCCTGCTGGTAGTTGTTCACCACGGCCACCGAGTAGAACTCGCCCACCGAATTGTCGCCCTGCAGGATCACGCTCGGATACTTCCACGTGATGGCCGAGCCGGTCTCCACCTGCGTCCACGAGATCTTGGCATTCTCGAATGCCTTGCCGCGCTTGGTGACGAAGTTGTAGATGCCGCCCTTGCCTTCCTTGTCGCCGGCGTACCAGTTCTGCACCGTGGAGTACTTGATGGTCGCGCCCTTGAGCGCCACCAGCTCCACCACCGCCGCGTGCAGCTGGTTGGTGCTCCGCTTGGGCGCCGTGCACCCCTCGAGGTAGCTCACGTACGCCCCCTCGTCGGCCACGATCAGCGTGCGCTCGAATTGGCCCGTGTCGGCGGCATTGATCCGGAAGTACGTGGACAACTCGATGGGGCAGCGCACGCCCTTGGGCACGTACACGAACGAGCCGTCGGAGAACACCGCCGAATTGAGCGCCGCGAAGAAGTTGTCGCTGTACGGCACCACCGAGCCCAGATACTTCTCCACCAGGTCGGGATGCTTCTGCACGGCCTCGCCCAGCGAGCAGAAGATCACCCCGTGCTCGGCAAGCTGCGCCTGCATCGTCGTGCCCACCGACACCGAGTCGAAGATCGCGTCCACGGCCACGCCCGCCAGCAGCTTCTGCTCGAACAGCGGAATGCCCAGCTTCTCGTACGTCCGGAGCAGCTCGGGATCCACCTCGTCCAGCGACTGCTTGGGCTTCACCGACCTGGGCGCCGAGTAGTAGCTCGACCCCTGGTAGTCGATCGGGTCGTAGTGCACGTTCGGCCAGTGCGGCTCCTGCATCGTCTGCCACCGCCGGAACGCCTTGAGCCGCCAGTTCAGCATGAACTCCGGCTCCAGCTTCTTTCCGGAAATCAGACGCACCACGTCCTCGCTCAGTCCGGGCGGGATCGTGTCCGCCTCGACGTTGGTGACGAAGCCGTACTGATATTCCTTGCTGACCAGCGAATCGATGGACGAACTCATGCTCACTCCAGTGCCGACACGGTGCGCAAGCCCTTGTGTCGAAATGCCTTGAGTCGTCCCACGCCCCTCGGCGCGGCCGGCGGCTCGCAACTGTGAAACATACGCAATGCGCGCGCAGTTCCAATGCTGACAACATTACTCGGTTATCGCCGGCGATCAAAGCGGTCGCCCAAGAACATCATATTTGTGTCGGATCCGGGCGCCCTCCGGGCGCCCGCTAGAACAGGCGCATCACCAGCCCGATGATCAGGGCGACCGCAAGCGCGCCCAGCCCCACCGCCATCGTCACCACCCGCCAGTGCGCCCGCCGCGGCCGGGTGAGCTGGTGCCGCAGCTCCCTGAGCTGCCGCAGGCGGCCCGTGGTCATGATCTCGCGGACCTCCGTCCTCCGCTCTGCGAAGTCGGCGTCCAGCGCCGGCAGCTCGGGGGCCGGCAACACGTCGGCGTCCGGCGCCGAGCGCGTGAACCGCAGCCGCGTGTACGCGATCTCGATCACGTCCCCCTCGGCCAGGGCGCGCGGCCCCGCCGTGACCAGCCCGTTCACCAGGGTCTCGCCATGGCCGATGGGGTGCAACACGTAGCTGTCCCCGCTGCGCTGCACCTCGGCGTGCGACCGCGACGCCGCGGGATCGCGAATGAGGATGGGGTTGGACGCGTCGCGGCCGATGCCCGTGCATATGCGGGACAACGGATAGGCCACGCCCCAGCGGAGGTCCACCAGGTGGGCAGGGGACTCGGGCAAGGAAGGCGAAGCGGGGGGCATCCGGAGGTTCCTGCGGTCAGCCCGAGAGTTCCCGCATCGCCTGGCGGAGCAGCGACGCCGCCAGCTCCACCTTGTAGCCGTTCTTCGACAGCGGCCGGGCGTCGTACAGCGCGCGTTCGGCCAGCGACGCGATCGAATCGTCGTCCAGCCCGCCGGAGGCCACGTCCTCCTCGACCGACGGATTCACCCGCCAGGGCGCCGGCGCCACGCCGCCCAGCACCATCCGCACGTCGCCCGACGCGTACCGGGCCCACGCGATGCTCGCCAGCGCGAAGTCCCACGCCTCGCGCTGCATCAGTTTATGGTAGCCCTGCGTGCCGCCCGCCGAGTGGTCGGGGAGCACGATGGCGCTCACGAACTCGCCGGGCTCCAGCACCGTCTCGCGGTCGGGGTGCTCGTGCGGCTTTACATAGAAGCCGGCCATCGGCACCCACCGCACCGCCCCCTGGCGCGTGATCTCCACCGTGGCCTCGAGCGCCGTGAGCGCCACGGCCGGATCGGACGGGTGCACCGCGTGGCAGGGTCCGCCATCCACGATCGCGAGGTACTGATTCTCGCCGTCCACGGCGGGACAGGCATCGCCGCCGCTCTTGTAGCAGGAGATGCCGCGCCGGAAGTACCAGCAGCGGGGGCGCTGACACAGGTTGCCGCCCATCGTGCCCATGTGGCGCAGCGTGGGCGTGCCCACGGCCTCGCAGGCCTGCGCCAGCGCCGGCCACCGCTCGCGCACGGCCGGGTGGTGCGCCACGTCGTGCACGCGGGCCGCGCCGCCGATGCGCAGCGTGCCGTCGGGCTGCGGTGCGATGACGTCTGCCCCCGCGGCAGCGCGGAGATCCACCAGCGCGGTCGGCGCGGCCAGGCCTTCGCCCATGGCCACCAGGAGGTCCGTGCCGCCGCCCATCGGCGCGGCACGGTCTCGCGCGAGCTCGCGCGCGGCATCGTCCACCGACGCGGGGCGATGATACGTGAACGGAGTCACCGTGGGGCGAGTGGCAGGGAAGGGACGCGAACGGGACGCGTGGTACACCCGGCTGGTGGGGCTGATTAGATACAAGATGGCGGGCCGCTGCCCGCCCCAGCAAGTCACTGAGGTAGCAATGCACACCAACACGAATTTCGAGCTGGACGCCGACCGCTGGCAGGCGGCGCCCACCTTTGCCGAATGGCTCCCCACGGCGCAGAAGAACGCCGATCTCTGGCAGGCGGTCTACAAGCTGGCGCAGGTGCCCGACGAATTCGTCGCCCGGGCCGCCCGGGCCGGCGGCCCGTGGCACCTGCTGGTGCTCAGCGAGGACTGGTGCGGCGACGCGGTGAACAGCGTGCCCGTGGTGCAGCGGCTGGTGGAGCGCGTGCCCACGCTGGACCTGCGCATCATGGGCCGCGACGCCAACCCCGACGTGATGGACGCCCATCTCACGGGCAAGTCCAAGTCCATTCCCGTGGTCATCCTGCTCGACGCCGGATTCCAGGAACTGGGCTGGTGGGGACCGCGCCCCGCGGAGCTGCAGGCCTGGGTGCTGGGCCCCGGGCACGCCCTGCCCACGGACGATCGGTACCGCGAGATCCGCCGCTGGTATGCCCGCGACCACGGTCGCTCCGTGCTCGACGAGGTGGTGTCGATGGTGGAACGCGGCGCGGCCGGCGCATGAAAAAAAGCGGCGGGCTCGAGGCCCGCCGCTGGTGCATTCCAGAACGCCGCCCGAGAGGTCAGTTGATCTGTTCGGTGTTCGTTTCGCCCCGCGCACGCATGGTCAGGTCGTTGGGCGACTTGTACGTGGTCTTGTGGATGTAGGTCGCGGTGGCGATGAATGCCGCGGCCAGCAGGATGGTGAGGAAAGCGGCTCCCCATCCCTGATTGGTGTTGGCGTCGATGTGGCGGTCGATATGAGCCATGAACTCCTCGTCTGCACGGTCTGGATGACGGCACCAAGATAACGCCGAATTCCGCGGGACGCGACCGGCACAAAGATCCGTGTGCGACCGGCCGCCGGAAGGGGGCGCCCGTTGCCGCCGGCGGGCCCGGCGCGTCGTTCTACGCCATGAAGCCACTGCCGCCGCGAGCTTCCGCCGTCCTGCTCTTTGCCCTGGCCGCGTCCGGGTGCGTGCAGAGCCTGGCGCCATCGGTCGTCACCACGTCTTTGGCCCCCGAGCCGGCCCCATCGGCCCCATCGGCCCCACCGCCCGCATCGGCCCCGGCGCGGCTGGCCCTGGCCACCGCCGGCATGGCCAACGCCGCCCTGGCCTCGCACGACCTGGAAATCCCGGTGGCCGGCGCGTCGCCCTACAGTCTTGAAGACTCGTTCGACTCGCCGCGCGAGGGAGGCCGGGAGCACCATGCCATAGACATCCTGGCGCCGCGCGGCACGCCGGTGCTGGCCGCCGACGACGGACGGGTGCTGCGGCTGTCCAGCAACACGCTGGGCGGGATCACGGTGTACACGATCGATCGCACGGGGGAGTTCGTGTACTACTACGCCCACCTCGAGGGGTACCGCGACGGGCTGCACGCCGGCGACATCGTGTCCAGGGGCGACACGCTGGGCTACGTGGGCACCACGGGCGACGCGCCCGCGAATGTGCCGCACCTGCACTTCCAGATTCTGCAGATGCCGCCCAACGGCCGGTATTGGGAGGGCGATCCCATCGATCCCTTCCCGTTACTTTCCGA
>DATLTC010000014.1 GCA_035533755.1 Gemmatimonadaceae bacterium | reverse complement strand
CGTCTGGGACCCCACCGACCGCGGCGAGCAGCCCCGCGGCAAGCAGGTGCTCCGTCCGCACAGCATCTGGTACAGCGCCGTCACCGGCATCTGGCAGACGGTGTGGCTCGAGCCGGTGCCCGCCGCGTACATCACGCGCGTCGTGGCCACGCCGGACATCGACGACAGCACGGTGACGCTGAACATCGACGTGGCCAACGCGGCGCCCGGCGCCTGGGTCGGCACGAGCGTGGGATCCGGCGACGAGGAAATCAACGTCAACATGGGGCGGCCGGGCCGGCCGCTCGTCGTCCACATCCCGCATCCGCACCTCTGGTCGCCGTCCGATCCGTTCCTCTACAGCCTGTACATCTCGCTCGCCACCGGCGACACCGTGCGCAGCTACTTCGGCATGCGCAAGATCGCCGTCGGCACCGACTCGGCGGGCTACCGCCGCCTCTTCCTCAACAACAAGCCGCTGTTCGAATACGGACCGCTCGACCAGGGGTGGTGGCCCGACGGCCTCTACACGCCACCCACCGAAGCCGCGATGCTCAACGACATCGTCATGACCAAACGGCTCGGCTTCAACATGATCCGCAAGCACGTCAAGGTAGAGCCCGACCGCTGGTACCACCTGGCCGACAGCGTCGGCGTGCTGGTGTGGCAGGACATGCCCAGCGGCGAGAACAAGACGCCCGCCGCGCAGGCGGAGTTCCGGACCGAGCTCCACCGCATGATCGACGCCCTGCGCGATCATCCGTCCATCGTGATGTGGGTGCCGTTCAACGAAGGCTGGGGACAGTTCCACACCCGGCGCATCACCGCCTGGATCACGCAGTACGACCCCACCCGCCTGGTGAACAGCGCCACCGGCTGGACTGACCACGGCGTGGGCGACGTGGTGGACATCCATGCCTACCCCGGCCCGGCGATGCCGCCGGTGGAGAAGTTCCGCGCCGCCGTGCTCGGCGAGTTCGGCGGACTCGGGCTCCCCCTCGACGGGCACACCTGGCTACCCAAGAACAACTGGGGCTACCGCACCTTTGCCGACACCTTCGCGCTGCGCCCGGCCTACGGCCAACTGCTCAATCAGCTGCGCCTTCTCGAAGCGCAGGGGCTCGCCGCCGCGGTGTACACCCAGACCACCGACGTCGAGGTCGAGGTCAACGGGTTGATGACGTACGACCGCGCGATCGTGAAACAGGATCCCGCCGCCGCGTCGGCCGAAGCCGCGCGCCTGTTCGGACCGATGCCCACCGTGCGCCCCGTGGTGCCGACGTCGGAACAGACCCCGCACGCCTGGCGGTACACCACCGCCGCGCCTCCCCCCGACTGGATGCGCGCCAACTTCGACGACGCCGGCTGGTCGCAGGGCAACGCGGGCTTCGGCACCAAGGGCACGCCGGGATCGGTGGTGCGCACCACCTGGAACACGGCCGACATCTGGATGCGGCGCACGTTCGACCTCCCGTCGGCCGCGCTCGCCGATCCCTACTGGAACATCGCGCACGACGACGACGCCGACGTCTATCTCAACGGCACGCTCGTCGCCCAATTCAGCGGATATACCGGCGGCTACGTGCGGCTGCCGCTCGATGCCCGCGCCATCGCGGCGCTGCGGGCGGGCACGAACACGCTCGCCGTGCACGTGCACCAGATCAAGGGCGGCCAGTACGCCGACGTCGGGATCGACGAGGTCATCGAACGGTAAGACCGCCGGGAGAGGCCGGCTAGAACCCCGGCGGCCGCTCCCCCACCACGTTCACCGCGCGCTCCATCGCCAGCCCCACGCGCCCGATCGTGCCCTCGTCGAACAGCCGCCCGATCAGCGTCACGCCGTGCGGCACCCGCCGCGGCGGCGAGAACGTGGGCAGCGGATGCGCCGGATCGGGCGCCCAGTCGCTGCGCGCCTCCGACACCTCCACGAATCCGGTGCGCAGCGTGAGCGACGGGTGCCCCGTGTTGTTCGAGATCACCAGCATCTCGTCGCGCAGCGACGGCACCAGCAGCAGGTCCACCTGCGACATCACCCGCACCATCTCCATCGCCACCTTGCGCCGCAACCGGTCGCCCTGCACGAAATCCACCGCCGAGAGAAAGCGCGCCTCGCGGAACTGGTTGGGCCAGGCGTCCGGCACCTGCATCTTCAGCTGATCCACCTGGTTGCTGAGCGTCAGCTCCTCGAACGCGGCCGCAGCCTCGGCAAAGAGCATCAGGTTGAGCGAATCGTACGGCCAGTCGGGAATCGTGACCGGCGTCGGCACCAGTCCGAGCTTCGCCACCACGTCCAGCGACGCGCGATCCACGTCGGTGGCCGGGCTCTCCTTCATCCACGCCGGGAAGTAGCCCACGCGCAGCCCCTTCACCGGGGCCGCCGCGTCGTAGTCGAGCCGGCTGGGCACGCTCGCCACGTCGCCCGCGTCGGGACCGCTGATCGCGTGCAGCACGAGCATCGCGTCCTCCACGCTGCGCGTCATGGGCCCGAGCTTGTCCAGCGACCAGCAGAGGGTCATCGCGCCGGTGCGCGCCACGCGACCATAGGTGGGGCGCAGCCCCGTGACGCCGCAGCGCATGCTCGGACTCACGATGCTGCCGCCCGTCTCGCTGCCGATCGCGAACCCCACCAGGCCGGCCGCGGTCGCCGCGCCCGGTCCCGCGCTCGAGCCCGAGGCGCCTTCCTGCAACAACCACGGGTTCATCGTCTGTCCGCCAAACCAGATGTCGTTGAGCGCCAGCGCGCCCATGCTGAGCTTGGCCACGAGCACCGCCCCCGCATCGGTCAACCGCTTGACCACCGCTGAGTCCGCCGCCGGAACGCGATTGCGGTACGGCTCGGCGCCGTACGTCGTGGGGATGCCGGCCGTGTCGAGCAGATCCTTGACCCCGTATGGGATCCCGTGCAGCGCGCCGCGATATTTTCCGGCCGCGATCTCGCGATCCGCCTGCTTGGCCTGCGCCAACGCCAGATCGGGCGTCAGCGTGATGATGCAGTTGATCTTCGGATTGAGCCGCTTGATCCGCTCCAGATAGATGTTGGTAAGCCGCTCCGACGTGAGCTTGCGCGTCTCGATCCAGCGCGAGAGGCGCATGACCGGCGCGAAGGCGATGTCCTCGTCGCCCGTGGGCAGCGGCCCCGCATCGAGGGCGCTGCGCGCGAATCGATCGCGCGCCGGACCCGCGGTCTGGCCCGGCAGCACGGGATTCCACACCGTGGCCGGCGCGAGGCCCGGCTCGAGCGCCACCTTGCGCGGCCCCGTGCGCCGCTCCAGCAGCGGCGCCATCGACGTGCGCCAACTCGCCGCCTCCATCACGCGCTGGGCGGGGGTCATCTGCACCTGCGCCAGCTTCTCCGCTTCGGCGAACGTCGCGGGTGACACGTCGGGACCCACCGCGGGCCCGGTGTTGAACGCCGTCGGCGCGCCGGGCGTGGTCTGGTTGGCGACGGGTTTCTGTTCATCGCCGCGGCACGCGGCGAGCACGCCGAGCAGGCCGATCGGCGCTTGGATGAGGAACTGGCGACGGGTGTTCATGGGCTATCCGGGTCGTTGGGCCGATAGAACATGCCGATCCGGACGCCCTCCGGCAATCACCGCGGCGCGCGTGCGAAATAGGTCATGCCGTCCATCATGTACATCCAGACGAGGAACGCCACCATCAGGATGCCGCCGCCGATCGCGACGCGCAGGTGGATCTTCTTGAGGCCCTTTCCCATGGCATACGCTCGCGATGATGAGACCCGCAATCTCGCGACGGCACCCGGCAATGGCTATCGCACGTGTTGACTGGACCGTCGGTACTACTCACTTCGAGTCATGGTTGTGTCCACGCAGCGCGCTTAGTCATTCACGACGGACGTTTGCGCCGGAGGGGGCGCTCGCCACCCCGGGACCGCGATCGCGCCGCATTTCTACCTGAGAGGGCAACATGTCATCGCACAAAGAAGCTATCCACGACAAGATCGACGGCGTCGCCGACAGCGCCAAGCACACCGCGGACAAGGCGATCGACGGCGTCGCCGGCGCGACGCATCGCGTAGCGGACAAGGCCGCCGAGCACGCCCACAACGTAGCGGAGAAGGCCGCCGAACGCGCCCACGACGTAGCGAAGAAGGCCGCCGAGCACGCCCACGACGCAGGCCAACATCTCAAGGATGCCGGCGAGAAGATCATGAAGAAGGCGGATGGCAAATGAAACGGTCCTTCGCAGTCATCGGGTTCCTCCTCCTGGCGGGAACGAGTGCCGTCGCGCGCGCGCAGGACGGCGGACTGGGCATCAAGGGCGGGATGTCGTACGGGAACGTGTCCAATAGCGGCGCACTCCCGGGATCCGTCACGCAGCGGTCCGGTTTCGCGCTCGGGTTGTCCGCGGCCACGGGCGGCATGGTCGGCTTCGGCATCGAAGGGCTCTATGCGCAACGCGGCGTCACGAGCACGGTGGCCGGCGACTCGCGCCACCTGGACTACATCGACGTCCCGGTCTACCTCCGCCTGGCCCTCCCCACCGGGCCGATCTCGCCGTTCGCGTACGCCGGCCCGCAGGCGTCGTACGAATTGAATTGCGGCACCGATAGCGGCAACTGCCCGGATTCCGGGCGGCCGAAGATCACCTACTCCGGCGTCATCGGCGCTGGTGTGCGGTTCGGCGTGCTGAGCGGCCTGTCGATCGAAGGCCGGTACGTTTACGGGCTCACGGATCTCAAGTTGAGCACGGTCTCGACCTCCACCAGCTACCAGACGCGATCGTTCCTGGTCCTCCTGGGGTTGGGCTTCTAGAGAATCCTCCGCCACCACGGGGCAGTCGATCGAACCCGTGGTGGCTGGTCGGCGTCGCACGCCGCCCTGCCTACCTTCCGCCGGATGTCCGTGCCCTCCACTGCCCCGCCCAAGGTCTCGGCGCTCCGCCGCATCGCGACAGCGCTTGGCCCGGGCGTCGTCACGGGCGCCGCCGACGACGATCCGTCAGGCATCGCGACGTATTCCATCGTCGGCGCGCAGTTCGGCACCGGGCTGCTCTGGACCGCGCCCGTGCTCTGGCCGTTGATGGCGTCCGTCCAGATGATGTGCGCCAGAATCGGGTTGGTCACCGGTCGCGGCCTCGCCGGCGCGCTCCGGCAGAAGTACCCGCGATGGCTGCTCGCCGCCGCCGCGTCGGCCCTGTTCATCGCCAACACGATCAATGTCGGCGCCGACCTGGGCGGGATGGCCGACGCCGCGCACCTGCTCAGCGGCGCGCCGGCGTTCCTCTGGGTGCTGGCATTCGGCATCGGGATCACCGTCGCGACGATCCGGCTGCGCTATGCGGTCATCGCCAATACGCTCAAGTGGCTGGCGTTGATCCTGGCCGTCTACGTGGTGGCCGCCATCGATGTCCATCCCGACTGGGGGATGGTGCTGCGGGCGGCGGCCGTGCCGCAACTGCCGCACGGGCGAGCCGCCTGGGGCATGCTGGTCGCGATTCTCGGAACGACGATCAGCCCCTACCTCTTCTTCTGGCAGGCGTCGCAGGAAGTGGAGGAGGAGAAGGCGGCCGGCCAGCTCACCCTCCGGGCGCGCCAGGGAGCCACCAAGACGCAGATCGGCGATCGGAAGATCGACATCGGACTCGGCACGCTCTTTTCCAACGTCGCGATGTTCTTCATCATCGTGACCACGGCCAGCACGCTGCACGCCCACGGCCAGACCAACCTCGCCACGTCGGCCGACGTCGCGGCCGCGCTCCGCCCGCTGGCGGGCCGCTTCGCGATGCTGCTCTACACGATCGGCATCGTCGGCACCGGATTGCTGGCCATCCCGACGCTCGCCGGTTCCGCCGCATATGCGTTCGCGGAAACGTTCGACTGGCGCCAGGGCATAGACCAGAAGTTCACGCGGGCACGCGCCTTCTACGCAGTCGTCGGCGTGTCGATCGCGCTCGGCATTTCCATGGGTTTCGTGGGCATCAGTCCGGTGAAGGCGCTCTACTGGACCGCGGTGATCAATGGCCTGCTGGCCCCGTTCCTGATGCTCGGCATCCTCCACGCGGCGTCGGATCGCAAGCTGATGCGCGGCCAGCCCAGTTCGTGGCTGGCGCGCGCGGTCGTGGGCTTCACGACCGTGGCCATGTTCGCCGCCGGCATCGCGATGTTCGTGGTCTAGAAGGCGATACGAGCCGATTGGACCCCGCCCCCGGCGGCGCGATCCCCCTTTGGGGCTAGCCCAATTGTCACCCCTTTGACTGATATGGGCCGGCTCCGCCGGCAGGTATTGTCCGATATACCGCCAATGCACAGGGTGCTCCCATGCTGGACAAAGCCAGGACCTTGCAGCGCTACAAGCTGAGCAGCGCCAATGGGGAGATCGGAACGGTCAAGACGTTCTACTTCGACGACCAGCATTGGACAATCCGCTACCTCGTGGCCGATACGGGGGCCTGGCTTGCCGGACGTCAGGTGCTGATCTCCCCGTACGCGCTCAGCGCGGTGAGTCGCGAGCGGCATCGCTTCGTCCTCGATCTGACCAAGGGTCAGATCGAGGAGAGCCCCTGCCTGAGCAGCGAGCAGCCCATCTCGCAGCAATTCGAGGAGGCCTATCACGGCTTCCACGGATGGCCGCGGTACTGGTGCGGCCCATACACGTGGGGGCGCCAGCCGCATATCGAACGTGACCGGAAACGGTGGCGCGCGGCGCCCACCGACGGGAGAGCGTGGCAGCGGCAGTTGCGCACGACCAGCGACGTGAACGGCTACTACATCCAGGCCACCGACGGCGAGATGGGCCACATCGAGGACTTCATCATCGACGAGGAAACGTGGGCCATTCGCTATCTTGTCGTGAGTACCCGGAACTGGTGGCCGGGCAGACGCGTGCTCGTGTCCCCGCAATGGATCCAGCGCGTGAATTGGGATGCCGGAGAAGTGTTCGTCACGCTGTCTGGCGAGACGGTCAGAGAGTCTCCGGAATACACGGATCAGTTGTTGGTCACGCGCGACTACGAGACCCGGCTGCACCGCCACTACCATCGCCAGGGGTACTGGTTCGGTGATCCGGACACCACGGACCAGGTGCAGTGAGTCGAACACACACGCCGCGGTCACCACCGCATCCACGCGATCCGCGCCATGCCTAGCGGCGTCCGGGTCTGCAACACCGGTCTCCTGCTTGGCGTGATGGCGCTCGCGGCCATCGCACCGGCCGCGGCGCAACGCGCGCCCACGGATCGCGATCGCCGCTGCGACGGCGACACGGTCACCGCCATCGAGATCCACTCGTCGCCGGCGGGGCTCCAGGGCATCGCCGCGTCGTGGCGTGGGCTGGCCGATGTCGCGGGGCTGCATTTCACGGTCACGCAACCTCGCGTGGTCATGGCGTATCTGCTGCTCGTCGTGGGCCGGCGATGCACCGAGCGCGACCGGAGCGAGTCGGAACGGCTTCTCCGCCTCCAACCGTACCTGGCCTCGGCCACCGTGCGCACCGTGCCCGACGGGCCCGGCCGCGTGCGCGTGGACGTGCGGACCGAGGACGAACTGCCGGTGCTCGCCGGCATCCGCATGCGCGGCCTGGCCCCGGAACGGCTCACGATCGGAAGCGAGAATGTATCCGGCACGGGACTCACCATCGCGCTCAGCGCCGAACGCGGACTCGCGTACCGGTCCGGATTCGGCGTGCGCGCAGTGCAATACGGCGCCTTCGGTCGCCCGTACACGCTCGCCGTGAGCGCCCAACGCTACCCGCTGGGCGGCGGATGGTCCCTGGAGTTCGCGCATCCGTTCCTCACCGACCTGGAGTGGAACGCGTTCCACACGGGCGCCCAGGCCATACGGGCCTACTACCCCGTGATTCGCCCGGCGGGCGAGGACCTCGCGCTCTCCGTGCGCCGCTCCACGTACGACATCGGCGCCGTCACGCGCATCGGGAGCGGACGGATCGTGGGCGTTGTGGGCGCCGCGTTGATCGGCGAGGACGTGCACACCGGCGCCGGCCCGGTGATCATCTCCGACTCGGGCCTGGTCACGGTGCCGGTGGACACGGCGCTCGGCGGCCGCTTTCCCGCGTTCCGCGTCACCCGGATCACGGCCATCGGCGGCCTGCGGGCCCTGCGCTTCGTGACCGTCCGCGGGTTCGATGCCCTCACCGCCACCCAGGACGTGGGCCGTGGCGTCCAGTTCGCCGCGATGGCCGGACCGAGCATGTTCTCGTCCACCCTCAACAGCGACATCTTTCTCTCGGCCGACGTGTACGCGGGACTCGGCGGCCGGCATTCGTTCGCCACGGTGCGATTCAACGGCGAAGGCCGCTCCGACCGCGCCTCCCACCGCTGGGACGGGGTCGTGGGCAACGGCCGGCTCGCGTGGTACGCCAAACCCGTGGACCTGACCACGCAGGTGGTGAGCCTCGACCTCTCGGCCATCCAGCATCTCGCGTTCCCGCTGCAACTCACGTTTCGCGATCATGACGGCGGACTGCCCGGATACCCCAACGCGACGTTTGCCGGCGGGCGGCGAGCCGTCCTGCGCGTGGAGGAGCGCCGGCTCCTCCGGCCGCTCACGCCGCGCGCCGACTTCGCCGTCGGCGCGTTCGTCGATGCCGGCAAGCTCTGGGCCGGCGACGTGCCCTACGGCGTCACCACCGGCGTGCACACCGCCGTCGGCGTGTCGCTGCTCAGCGCATTCCCCGCCGGGGGCAAGCGGACGTATCGGCTCGACCTGGCCGTGCCCCTCAACCGCCCCCCCGGGGGCGCGCGATGGGAGTTGCGCTTCAGCTCCGCCGATCGTTCGCAACTGCTCTGGCAGGAGCCGGCCGATGTCGCGCGCGCGCGCGCGGGAGCGGCGCCGTCCAATCTGCTGAGCTGGTCGCCACGATGATGCGCGCCGCCCGCTGGGGCCTCCTGCTCGCGGTCGTGCTGGCCGCCGGGGCCTGCCGCGAGAAGCCCGCGCCCAGGCCCGCCGCCCAGGCGGCCATTCCCGACGCGCCGCCGCCGGTGATTCCGGAGTCGCGGTTCGACGTGCCGCTCACCTATGACATCACCAAGGTGCTGCGCGACGTGGAACGCGCCGTGCCCACGCAGTTCGGCTCGCTGGACAGCGTGCATCAGGCGGGCGACGACCCCAGCCGCCACTTCGCGTACGTGGCCCACCGCGGGCCGTTCACGGCGTTCGGCATCGACTCGGTGTTTCATCTGCGAGCCACGTTGACGTACCGCGCGCGCGGCTACTACAAGCTGCCCATCGGCCCCACCGTGAGCGCGGGCTGCGGCACCTCCACCGATCGTCCCCCGCGCGCCGTGATCGAGTTGGCCACGCCGCTCTCCCTCACGCCCGACTGGCATCTGGCGGCGCACACCAAGCTCGTTCGCGTGGATCGCGCCACGACGTCCGATCGCGATCGCTGCCAGGTGCGGCTGCTGCACTACGATGTCACCCACCGGATCCTCGACGCGGCGCGCCACGCCATCACCGATCGGCTGCCGGCAATCGACCGCACGATCGGGAACGTCGATCTCACCCCCCAGGTGACCGGCTGGTGGGCCACGCTCAACCGCCCCATTCGCCTCACCGACGGCGTGTGGCTCCTGCTCGGCCCTCTGCGCCTACGCGTGGGCCACGTGACCGGCAAGGGCCACGTGCTCACCGTGCACGTCGGCCTCGACGCCCGCCCGCGGATCGTCACCGGCCAGGGAGAGCCGGTGGTGCCCGTGCCCCCGCTCCCGCCACTGGCCGCCGACACGGTGTCCGACGGATTCCACATCCTGATGGAGGGGATCGTGGATTACGCCACCGCGTCGCGCGCCCTCAGCCACGCGCTGCGCGGAGCGTCGGTCACCGAACAGGGGCACACGGTGACCGTCGACTCGCTGATCGTCTCGCCGGAACCCGGGGAGCGGCTCGCGCTCACCGTCGCGTTCCACGGCGACGCGCAGGGCACGTTGCGCCTCACCGGCGTTCCGCGCTACGACGCCGTCCGGAAGGCGATCGTGATGCCCGACCTGGACTACGACCTCCAGACCGACAGTCCCCTGCTCAACATGTACTCGTGGCTCCTCTCCCCAGGACTCCGCGCGCTGTTCCGCGAGAAGGCGGTCCTCCCCGAGGGGCCCGCGCTCGACCGCGGCCGGGATCTGTTGCTCCAGGGGCTCAATCGCAAGATCGGCGACGCGATGACGCTCTCGGCCGTCATCGACTCCGTGGCGGCGCGCAAATTGTACGTCACCGCGCGAGGGCTGGTGATCCGTGCCGAGGCACGCGGCCACGCGACCGCGGCCGTCAAGCAGCGATGACCCGGCCGCGCCGCGCCGCTCAGAGACGGCCTACCGCGAAGCGGCGGAGTTCCACACGCCGGCCGGCAGCGCCTCCACCAGGAACGTCGAGACCCGGTTGTTGATCCGCCAGGCGTCGAGGATGGAATCGTCCGCCGCGTTCATCCCGACGTTACGGCTGGGCGCTCTCATCGTGCGCGCTTCGCGCCGCCACGAGCTCCACCTTCTGCCGGTGCGTGAACGTTGCTCCGCACTGGGTGCAGATATGGCTCCCCGTGCGCTCTCCGAGATCGTATTCCTTGGCGAACGCCGGATGCGGACACGGCTTCCCGCCCCATGCCTGCTGGAGAGCGATGGCGCGCTTCTTCTGCAAAGGGAATGACCTCGGGGCGGGCTTCGGTGAACGGACGACGCACCCGAAGGTTATCACCATGGGAGGCTCCGGCCAATGCCCGGAGCCCGCCGTGCCCCACTCAGCGTCGCGTGCTGCCGCCGGCCGGCACCGAGTGCTCGCCCAGCAGCACCCCGTTCACCGTCGTGCCGTACGGATCCATGGGCGAATCGTGGTGCTGCGCGCGCGTCTGCGCCACCGTGCCCTGGAACCGCGGGTCCTGCGGCCGCTCGTGGCCGTCCATGAACATCGCCACGTCCCACGCGTCCTGGTCGCTCAGCGTGCCGCCCAGGCCGAGCGGCATGTTGGCTTTGATGAATGCAGCGGCGTTGGTGAGCGTGGCCATGCCGGCGCCCCAATTGAACGACTGCGGTCCCCACAGCGGCGGAAACACCTGGGCGCCCGCCGCGCGCTGGCCCTGGCCGTCCGGTCCGTGACACACCGCGCAATGCTGCGCGAACACCGCCCCGCCGCGCGCGTAGTCGGGCGCCAGCGCCGGCTTCGGCACCGGCGGATATCCGCGCCCCGCGATCGCCTCGTTCACCCGCGCGCCCGTGCTCAGCCAGTACGCGTAGCTCTCCACCGCCACCAGCACGGAGTCGCCCAGCGGCGGCGCCTTGCCGTTCATGCTGAACCGGAAGCAGCCCTGCATGCGCTCCTCGAACGTGTTCACGTGCTTGTTCTTGCTGCGATACGCGGGATAGCTCACGTACGCCGCCCACAGCGGCGCCGAGTTCGCCAACCGGCCGGCGTCGAGGTGACAGTTGGAGCAGTTGAGCACGTTGCCGGTGTACTGCCCGGCGTACACGCCGGTCTGCTCGAAGATCTGTTTGCCGCGCCGCACCTCGCGGCCGAACTCGTCGTTCGGGATCGCCGAATCCGGGGGCGGGGCGAACTGGCCGGCCCGCGCCCCGGCTGGCGGCGTCACGACGGGCGGCGGCGCCGGTGCGGGAGACCGGGACCTGAAATAGTAGATGCCGCCGGCAACGACCAGCGCCGCCACGGCGCCCCGCAACCATATGGAAGCTCTCATGGCCGGCCCGCCCTGGCGGCCGGCACCGTGGCCGGCCGGGATTGGTAGTACGCGGACACCGCCTGGATATCCGCCTCCGACAGCTTGCCGGCGATCGTGGACATCAGCCCCAGCGGGCCGGGCGGACGCGTTCCCTGCTGCCACGCGTGCAGTTGATTGACCTGATACACCGCCGGCTGACCCGCCAACGGCGGGAACGCGCTGCCCACGCCCACGCCGCCCGGTCCATGACACTGGTCGCACGTGGGCAGGCCGCTGGACCACCGCCCGCGCGTGGCCAGCGCCTGGCCCAGCGCAACGCCCGCCACCGGAGCCGGCGCCGGTCCGGCTGCCGCCGCCGCGAGGCCGCTCACGTACTCGGCCAGCGATTGCCGTTCGGCCGGCGAGAGCGCCGTGGCCACCGGCAGCATGATCGGATTCTTGCGCGCGCCGCTGGCAAAGGCGTCGAGCTGCGCCACCACGTACGCCGCGCTCTGGCCGGCCAGGCGCGGCGCCGCCATCGCGGCAATGCCCTGCAGCTGCGGCCCGTGACAGCTGATGCATGCCGGCGCGCCGCGTCCGTTGCCCTGCTGGACGATCGCCGCCGCGCCGAGCGCCGGCGACGCCACCTGTGCCATCGCCGCCGACGCGGGTAGTGCGATCGCCGCGATGGCCGCCACGCGCCAGAGGCCGCGCCGCGCGCCGGTCACCGCGTCACTCCTGCTTCGCATCGGCCGGCGCCGGCTTGAAGCCGTAGCGTTGGAAGATCGCGAGCGCCGCCGGCGAACGCAGAAACTCCAGCCAGGCCCTGGCCGCCGCGGGATGCTTGGCGCCCTTCACCATCGCCGCGGCGTACACCGCGGTGGTGTTGTACTCGGCGGGGATGTCCACGTGGCTGATCGGATGGCCGGCCTCCTCCTGGAAGATCGCTTCCGACTTCCAGGTGATGCCGGCATCCGCCCGCCCCTGCATCAGGAACAGCGGTGACTGCCGGTGATGGATCTGCGTGAGCACCGTGCGACCGTTCTTGACCTTGGTGTCGTACACCATCTGCGTCAGCGCCGGCCCGCCCGCCTTGTTCAACGTGCTCTCGATCTGCCGCGCCACGCCCTCCCACGCCGGATTCGGCATCACCAGGCGCACGTCGGGCTTGCCGAGATCGGCCACGGTGCTGATGCCCGCCGGATTGCCCTTGGGCACCATGATGGTCAGATCGTTGGTGGCGTACGGCACCGCCGGCCCCACGAGCTTGCCGGCCTGGATCTGCTCGTCCACCTTCTTCAGCCCCGCGGCATAGACATCGGGCGCCACCGTCCACGTCATGTTGCCCACGGTGATGGTGTTGCCCGCGTCCATCATCTTGACCAACAGGCCCGGCGGGATGGTGATGTAGTACAGCTTGCCGCGCAGGTCGGGATGCTGCGCCTCGAACGCCTTCACCAGCGGCGCCATGGCAAAGTAGTAGTTGCCGCCCACGAAGATCACCAACTGCGGATCGTCCAGACTGCCGTGGAAATCCGGCAGGTTGTCCACCTCGGGCACGGTGAACTCGAGCCCCCTGACCAGCGCCGGATTGTTGTCGCCGTGCGACCAGGGCGGGTACACGCTCTGGTCGTACGTTGGCGCCGACGCCGGCTTGCCGGAATCGGCGCCGCGGCGGGCGCAACCGCCGGCCGCTCCGAGAACGCACAACGATGCGGCAAGCCAGGACGTGCGATACCGGCTCATGATGGATGGCTCCGTGGTCGGATGGCGGCGCGCGTTACATGCGGATGAGCGCGTAGCCCTCGTCCTGCAGAATGATCAGCGTGGACAGCGCGGACAGGGCCACCTTGACGTTCGGATTGACCTCGGCCGGCGTGTACTGCATGTCGCCCAGCGCGTTGCCGCACACCAGGAGTTCGACGCCGGCCTTCTTCAGCGCTTCGATCACCGCGAGGTCGGGATTGGGATGGCCGAACTTGGCCTGGAAGGTCTTGTCGTCGAGCACGATCGGCGTGGCCCCGCCATGGATGATCACGGCGAACTTGAGATGGCTGACCGGCGTGCCGGCGGCGGCGAACACGTTGACCGTGCGCGCCACGTGGTCGAGGCCCGGGTTCACCTTGTCGGACGTGGGGCTGCCCTGCGTGACGTCGAACACCGCCTTGTAGGTGGTCTTGGCGTCGGGGCGAACCACCGCTTCGGGCCACACGTGCACCGGGCCGAAGTCCTTGATCGCGGGCTTGGTCCAGAAGCCGGCGGGCTGCTGGGCGGCGGCGGTGGACGAGAGCCCCACGGCGGCGGCCAGCGACAACACCACATGACGAATGTTCATCACGATCCTCTCTCCATGAACGGCGTTCGAAGCACGAGTATGTAACCATCTGCGCATATGGCGAACCACGGTATCAAGTTACGGGCGCCGCGCCACCCGGCCAACCACGATTCTGTAACGAAACCACACCCAGCCTCGCGCCGCGCGGTGGGTCCGGCGCCCGGTTCAAGATGCCATCCGCCGGACAAAGGTTTCTTGACGCGGCCCCCGCCTGGTCCCTCGCCCCACACCCCCAGATCCAAGCTTACCACAGTGGCGGCAGCCATGCAGCACCCCCGGACGGCGCGGGCGGCACGCATGGGAATCGCCCTGCCCTGGCCCCCCGGGTGGCGCCAAGCGACCGGCGCCATTACGATTGCACGTCCTTTCCGCGCCCTGGGGATCCCATGAAAGCTGTGCCACAGCGACGGCGCTCGAGAGCGCTGCCGCTCGCCGTCGGTCTGTTCGCGCTTGGAATCATCGCCGCGCGATTGCCGGCCCAGACGCCCAAGCCGGTCCGCAAGGACTATACCGACGCCGACGTCATGTTCATGCAGGGAATGATCATCCATCACGCGCAGGCGGTGGTGATGTCCGAATGGGCGCCCACCCACGGCGCTCGGCACGACCTCCAGATTCTGTGCAAGCGCATCGCGCTGTCGCAATACGACGAGATCAAGCTGATGCAGCACTGGCTGATGGATCGCCATCTGCCGGCGCCCGACCCGCTGCACATGCTGTCGCCTCACGCCGGTCCGGTACACGACTCGAGCCCCATGAACATGCCGGGCATGGACATGGGTCCGGACCCGATGATGATGTCCGGCATGCTGAGCGCCGAGCAGATGCGGCAGCTCGACGCCGCGCACGGCACGGCGTTCGATCGACTGTACCTCACGGGAATGATCCGGCACCACCAGGGCGCCATCGCCATGGTCGCCGACCTCTTCAAGACGCCGGGCGCGGGGGAGCAGCCCGAGATCTCCGGCTACGCCACGGATATTGACGCCGGCCAGCGCGTCGAGATTGCTCGTATGCAGGCCATGTTGACCACGCTCACCTCGAGTCCAGCCAAATGACACAACACCGACCCGCCTTCCGTCGATCCTCCATCGTGTGGGCCACGCTGTTCGCCGCGGCCGCGCTCGTCGCGGCCCGGCCCGCCGTCGCCCAGTCCAACACCCACGACCCGCGCGTCGGGCTCAGAGCCGGCCTCTATGACGCCGGCGTCGCCGCGAAAGGGCTCGACCTCGTCGCCCATCGCAACAAGCCGGACATCTTCCATCCCATGGATCCGGGTGGACTGACGTACGCCAATTCCGACATGGCCTTTGGCGGCCACTACGCCTTCCAGGGCAACTTCAGCGGCATCCAGATCTGGGACATCGCCAACCCGCTCGATCCCACGCTCGTGGACGCCGACGTCTGTTTCACCGAGCAGGGTGACGTCTCCGTGTACGGGCACCTGCTCTTCGTCTCGGCCGAGAACCGGGGCAGCCGCCTCGACTGCGGCACCCAAGGGGTCCAGGACAGCGTGAGCAAACAGCGGATGCTCGGCATCCGCATCTTCGACATCGCCGATCCGGCCCATCCCAAGCAGGTGGCCGACGTGCAGACCTGCCGCGGCTCGCACACGCACACGCTGGTGCCCGACCCCAAGAACAAGGGCATCGTCTACGTGTACGTGTCGGGGCTCGCCCCGGTGCGCTCCAAGAATGAGATGAAGGGGTGCGAGGGCGGCGACATCACCGACCCCAACACCGCGCTCTTCCGCATCGAGGTCATCCGCGTGCCGCTGGCGCACCCGGAACAGGCGCGCATCGTGAGTTCGGCGCGCATCTTCAATGACCTGCTGGCTCCGCCCACGCACGGCGTGGCGTACGCCGACACGGCCAACGGCGCCGCGGCGCGCATCCCGCCCCGGTTCGGACCCAAGATGCCCCCCAATACCTCGGCCGCCGACTCGGCGCACGCCATGCGGCTGGCCGGCCTGATGTTCGCCGAGCGCACCGACGCCAAGCAGGTGTCGATGCTCTCCGACTCGCTCCAGGCCATGGGCATCAAGTTCAGCCTCCCCAGCTTCGGCCCGCCGGGCGGACCGTCGCAGTGCCACGACATCACCGTCTATCCCGCCGCGGGCCTCGCCGGCGGCGCCTGCTCCGGGTACGGCCTGCTGCTCAACATCAAGGACCCGCTGCACCCGGTGCGGATCCAGGCCGTGGCCGATTCCAACTTCTCCTTCTGGCACTCGGCCACGTTCAGCAACGACGCCTCCAAGCTCATCTTCACCGACGAGTGGGGCGGCGGCACGCAGCCCAAGTGCCGCGCCACCGATCCCATCGACTGGGGCGCCGACGCGATCTTCACGCTCAAGCACGACAAGCTCACCCACGTGGGCTACTTCAAGATGCCGGCGGCGCAGACCGAGGATGAGAACTGCGTGGCCCACAACGGCGGCCTCGTTCCCGTGCCCGGCCGCGACATCATGTCGCAGGCGTGGTATCAGGGCGGCGTGTCGATCTTCGACTTCACCGACCCCGCCCACCCCAAGGAGATCGCCTACTACGACCGCGGCCCCATCGACTCCACCAAGATGGTGCTCGGCGGCTACTGGTCGGCGTACTACTACAATGGATACCTGTACGGTTCCGAGATCGCGCGCGGGCTCGACGTGTTCAAGCTCACGCCCACGGCCGACCTCACGCAGAACGAGATCGACGCCGCGAATCTGGTGCGCTTCGAGCAGCTCAACCCGCAGGACCAGCCGCGCCTCGTGTGGCCGGCTGCGTTCCCCGTGGCGCGCGCCTATCTCGATCAGCTGACGCGCGACGACGGGCTCTCGGCCACGCGCCGGACCGCGATCGCGGACGCGTTGAATGAGGCCGAGCAGGCGAGCGGCGCCAAGCGCGCCGGCACGCTGAAGAAGCTCGCCGGAGAACTCGCCGGCGACGTCAAGGGCTCCAGCGACGTGAAGCGGGTCCGGCTGCTGGAGAACGTGGTCCGGAGGATGGCGGCCAAGAGCTGACCTCGGGCTCACCGTCGTGAACGCGAAGGCGGGCGGCACCTCTGGTGCCGCCCGCCTTTCGCATGCTCGCTGCCCCCACGGCCCGCCGGCTACCGCGCGCTGGTCTCAGCGATTCAGCCAGTACGACATCTTCACCAGGAAGGTGTTCTGCGGATGCAGGCGGAACAGGTCGCGAACGTCGCCCTGGAATCCGTTGATCCCTGCCGCCGGCGCGAATCCCTGCCGCCCCTCGTTCCAGACCACGAACAGCGTGGAGCCCGGCTTGTACTCCCAGCGGAACACCACGTTGGACTGCAACTCCTTGAAGTTGAATCCGCCGGGGTCGCCGGTCACGGCCGGATTGTCGTACGGCGCGTAGCGATCGTCGTAGCGGGCGGCGCCCGGCGTGGCCGACAGTTGCCGCACGCTGCTGTACGTGCCCTTGGAGACGAACGGCTGCAGGTACGTCTGCAGCGACACGTTCGGGGAGAAGGTGTAGTTCAGGCGCACTGTGGCCGACGTCGTGGTCTGGTCCAGATGCGCGAAGGTGTAGTGCGTGGCGCGCAGCGAGTCGGTGAAATTGCCGTACCATTGGTTGTCGGCAATGTTGTGCGACCAGTTGAACGACACCGCCGAGCTGAACCGCCCCAGCAGCTTGAAGTCCAGCTCCGGCCCCAGCCTCCACGACGAATTGCGCCCCGCGTCGCCCCGGAAGTAGTTGGCGTTGAGAGAGGGCACCAGCGACCGGCGATCGTCGCCGCTGATCGAGACCCACGGGGCCACGTAGGGATCCTGGCGGATGGCCGG
>DATLTC010000013.1 GCA_035533755.1 Gemmatimonadaceae bacterium | reverse complement strand
GCGCACCACGGGCCACGACACCAAGGGCTCGGTGATGGGGTCGGATGCGTTCTTCCCCTTCCGCGACGGCGTGGACCAGGCCGCCGAGGCGGGCGTGGCGGCCATCATCCAGCCCGGCGGCAGCGTGCGCGACGCCGAGGTCATCGCGGCGGCCGACGAGCACGGCATGGCGATGGTATTCACCGGCAAGCGCCAGTTCCGGCATTAGGCCCGCCGGCGTCGGCGCTCCGAGGGGGCATCAGGATCGCAGGGTCATGAACCAGATGCTCCGGATTGAACGGATGCTCGGGATAGAATCTTTGAGGGCTTCGGCGGAGAGATCTTCCCGCCGAAGCCCCCTATCTGTACTCCGGAGCATCCGTTCGATCCGGAGCATCCTGCGCATACTCTCCGTTCTTGTGGCCCGCCGGCCGGTCCTGCACCCACCACCGATCATTTGAACTGCGCGAACCCCACCGTATTTCCGCCCGGCTCCCGCACGTAGAGCTCCGTGCTCCCGTAGAACGTCTCGTGCCGCGCCTTCACCACCGGCACGCCCGCCACGGCGCGCTCCGTGGCGTCGAGGTCGTCCGTGGAGAGAAAGAGCGTGACGGAGTGCCCCGCCAACTCGCCGGCCAGTGTCGGACTCTCGGCGAGGACGCTCGCCCGGGTCTGGTACATCACCTCGATGCCGTCCTTCTTGGCGCTGGCGAATACGAGCTTGCCGTCGGGGCCCGGCACCTGGTTCTCGACCGCGAACCCGAACCGGTCGGCCCAGAACCGCATACACGGTTCGACTTCGTCCACGATCATCACCGGCGTGAGCTGCAGAAGACGGGGAACCGCTGAAGGCGAAGTGGCGCTCATGAGAACTCCTGGCGAGCGGACGGTGTAGGACGACGCGAACGAGCAACTAGAATACCGAACAAAAGCCGAACTCACAAGCTCGGGCCAATCCACTCGCGGCGCGGAAATACATGTGGGTCCTCACGTTCTTCTGACGTCCGCGTCCCTTTCATAACTCATGGTCCCACCGCATTTTTGAGTATCTTGACGGCGCCCCGCCACCGGCGGGGCGCTTGCTGTGGGCTTCCAACCGACCGTCATGGCGACCAACGCGAAGACCGAACTCGACTACCGCCCCTCCTATCTGGCCGCCACGATCGCGGCGGCGCTGGTCTTTCTCCTCTACCTGCTGACCCTGGCGCCGAACACGGCGATGTGGGACACCAGCGAGTACATATCCGCCGCCTATACCCTCGGCCTTCCCCACCCACCGGGCAACCCGCTGTTCGTGCTGCTGGGCCGGGTGATGTCGCTGCTCCCCATCGCGTCGTCGGTGGCGATGCGGATCAACATCTTCGCGGCACTGTGCAGCGCCGTCGCGGCGGCGATGTGGTTCCTGATCACCGAACGGGTGCTCGTGGGCTGGTTCCAGGAGCGGTGGCGCCGCATCGTGGGCGCGGGCATCGCCACCCTGATCGGCGCCACGGCGTTCACGGTGTGGAACCAGTCGGTGGTGAACGAGAAGGTGTACACCGTCTCGCTGGCCGGCATCGCGATCATCTCGTGGCTGATGGTCCGGTGGTGCGACAATCCCGACGGGCCCAAGGCCGACAAGACGCTGATCCTCATCGCGTATCTACTGGGCCTGGGCTACACCAACCACATGGCGGGCTTCCTGGCCCTGCCCGCGGTGGGCCTGGCGATCATCATCATCCGGCCGCGATATCTCCTGCGCTGGAAGCTGATTCTGGCATCGCTGCTCGCGCTCGGCTTCGGTCTCACGCCGTTCGCCACGCAGCCCATCCGTTCGGCGTACTTCCCGCCCATCAACGAAGGCGAGCCCACCGCGTGCACGCACGGCCTCAAGTGGTCGTGCACGTTCAGCAAGGGCACGTACAACGCCTTCATGTACAACTTCAATCGCGGGCAGTACGGCAAGCCCGCGTTGGGCGATCGCCAGGCCCCGTTCATCCAGGGGCAGGTGGGCATGTGGTGGTGGTACTTCAAGTGGCAGTGGATGCGCGACGCGCTCGACCGGCACCAGGGGCTGCAGAGCATGCTCGCCGCCGTGATGCTGGTGCTCGGCCTGTTCGGCGGGTGGGTCCACTTCAAACGCGACCGACGAAGTTGGTGGTATTTCGCATCGCTGTTATTCACCACCACGCTGTGTCTGATCTACTACCTGAACTTCAAGTACGGCGCGTCGCAATCGCCGCAGTTGGGTGACAGCGTGGCGCGCGAGGTCCGTGATCGAGACTACTTCTTCATCTGGAGCTACTCGCCGTGGGGCGTGTGGGCAGGCCTCGGGCTGATGTTCGTGTGGGAATCCATCGCGTCGCTGTTCGGCACCAAGGCCACGCGCGTGGGCAAGGAGACCGTCGAGGTCCCCTCGCAGACCGGATGGCTGGCCGGATCGCCGGTCCTGCTGCTGGCGGTGATTCCGCTGTTCGCCAACTGGCAGTGGGCGTCGCGGGCCGGACAGACCGACACGCGCGACTTCGCGGTGGACATGCTCAACTCCGTGGAGCCGTACGGCGTGCTCGTGGTGGTGGGCGACAACGACACCTTCCCGCTCTGGTACGCGCAGGACGTGGAGGGCATCCGCAAGGACGTCGTGGTGGCCAACACGTCGCTGCTCAACACCGATTGGTACGTGCGGCAGCTCATCCGGCGGCCCATCTACCAGTATGACGCGGCCGCAGGGCCGGCCCTGTATCGCGGCAAGGTGTGGCCCAAGCCCACCACCGGGCCGTTGCACATGACCACCGCGCAGGCCGACTCCGTGCCGGCGTACTATCCGATCACGCAGCCCACCACATATCGGATCGGCCCCATCGAGGCGACGATCAACCCGAAGAACCTGCCGCAGGACGAGGGCGGCACCGGATACCTCGATCGCGCCGGCGTGTTCGTGCTGCGGATGATCGGCGATAGTTATCAGGACCGGCCCATCTACATCAGCCGCACGGCGGGCAACTACGCGCACACGCTGGGCCTGGACAACTACACGCTCACGCAGGGCCTCGCGTCCAAGATCTTCATCCCGCCCAAGACGATGGGCCCCGACACCGTGCGCGTGGAGGGCGACGGCTACTTCGATCTCGCCACGTCCAAGGATCTCTGGAACAACGTGTTCCTGGCCCCCAAGTCGCTGGCCAAGCGCCACGGCTGGGTGGACAAGCCGTCCATCGGCATCCCGTACCTGTACATGGCCACGGCCATCGAGTTGGGACAGACCGAGCAGTCCGTGGGCGACACGGCGGGCGAAGCGCGCGTGATGCGCGACGCCCAGGGCATCGTGAAGGCGCTCAACCTCCAGGACTATTTCCCGTCGCTCGGCGCGGCGCTGCCGCCGATTCCGGCGGGGGACTCGGCGGCAGGGAAATCGGTACCGATCAAGAAGTAGGACGGTAGGACAGTAGGGGGGTAGGACGGGACTGCGTTCGCAGTTATCCGTCCTACCCCCCTACTGTCCTACCGTCCTACCGTCCAAAAGCGCTATCACTTCCTCCCCCACCCGCTCCATCTCCTCGAGTTGTGGGCTGCACTGCAACAGCAGCAGATCCACGCCCACGTCGGCGAACTCGCGTACCCGGTCGGCCACCTGCTCTGCCGTCCCCGTGAGCCCGGCGCGCAGCCCACGATTGCTCACGGAATATTCGCGCAGACTCACCTGCTGGTCGAGCTTGGTGTTCTGCAGCCAGTCCTGGTAGTTCCCGTACCCTGGCGAGCCCGCGGTGACATTCGTGATGCGCTCCAGCTCGGCGTTCACTTCGCGCTCGCTGTCACGCACGATCGCGTATCCCGCCACGCCGAACGTGAGCGGCCGCAGTTCCTGGCCCGTGGCGCGGTACAGAGTCTCCGACGCCTCCTCGCGTCGCCGCTTGAGATCCGCGATCTTCGGCGCGATGCGATCCGGCGGATCGCCGTGCATCACGTACGCGTCGCACTGGCGTGCGATCAGGTTCCTGGCCGTTTCCGACTCCCCGCCGGCGTAGATCGTGGGGCGCGTCCGGCCGTGTCGCGCCGCCGTCGCCACCGGCTTGGGCTCGAGCACCAGATCCTCGGCGCGATAAACCGCGCCGCCATAGCTGAACGAGGCTTCGCGCCACGCGCCGTCCACCACGTCCAGCCATTCGCCGGTGCGCGCGTAGCGATCGTCGTGCTCGTCGAACGCGGCGCCGTAGCGGCGCGCTTCGTCCTTCCACCAGGCCGAGACCACGTTGAGCGCCAGCCGGCCGTTCGCGATCCGATCGATCGTCGCCGCCTGCTTGGCGAAGATGGCCGGTGGGTGAAAGGACGGCCGCACCGCCACCATCAGCTCCAGCCGTTTGGTGACCGCCGCCAGCGCCGCGGCCGTGGACCAGGCGTCCAGCGACGGCGCATGGATGCCCTTGATGTCGTTGAGCAGCAGCTCGGCGATGAGCGTGAGGTCGAACCCGATCTCCTCGCTGCGCTGCGCCAAGCGCTTCACGTATTCCCACGAGGCGTCCATGCCTTCGTCGGGCACGTTGCGCAGCCAGCCGCCGAACACGGGAAGCCAGTAGCCGTACCTCATGGGAGCGCCGCCTGGCGCAGCTCGGCGGCGTGACGCCCACGCTCGGCCTGCGCACCGGGGACCGGCCGCGGGGCACGATCCGCGGTGAGGGCACGCCGCTCCAGGTAGTCCACCAGCTTCGCGAACGGATCGAAGCCGATCACGTTAGCGGCGTCGGCCACGAAGTTGGAGAGCGCATTGATGTCGTAGAAGTAGTGCCGGCCGTCGCGGTCGTCCACGAGGTACTCGATGCCGCCCACGTCGAGGCGTGCTTCGTGCGAGATGCGCTCCACCTCGGCGATGATCTCGGGCGGCGGCGTGTACGCCTCCACACGGAGCCCCGTCGTGGGCGCGTCCACGGCGCACGCCGAGCGAACGAGTTCCACGCCGTCGGCGCGCCGGCAGGCGTCGGCCGGGCAGAGATCGAACGACCCCACGGCCGGATAGACGTTGATCGCGTAGAGATACTTGCCGCCCAGCGTCTCGACGCGGGTGATGTGGCCGTCGCGAAGTGGCGCCGATTCCTGGACCAGCGCCACGCCGTCGACGCCGAGTTGGACCTCGCCGCGCGACACCGCGCCCGCCAACGCGGCTTCGGACTCGTAGCGGACGATGCCGGCCCCCGAGCCGCCAACGTTGGCCTTGATCAGCACCGGGTACCGAAGCCCCGCGTCGCGCGCCGCATGCACCGCGCGCGACGGATCGTTGATGGCGCGCGCTCTCGGAAAGGGCAGTCCCAGCGATGCGGTGAGGTCGAGCTGCGTGGCCTTGGACAGTTCCAGCGCGTACACGTCGGCCCCGTTCACCACCGGAACGCCGAGCCGCTCCAGATGGCGCAGCCAATGGAGGGTGAAGAAGGTGCTGTTGGCGTGGCCGCGCAGGTACGCGGACGGGCTCGCGCGATTGAAAACCAGCGAGTATGGCACGTCGTCGCATCGCTCAGCGGGATCGAAGGCGTGCGCAGCCGCATCGAGACGAACGTACGGGATGCGGCGGCGATCCAACTCGGCGAACAGCGGCCTGAACCAGTCCGGGTGCTCGTGGAAGATCGCGATCGGCTTGCGAGTCGTGGCGCTCATGTCTGCGGTCCGGCTGAAGAGGGCCGCCAACGACATACGCGAGACGCACGCGGCGCGGGAAAACGGATTCCCGACGCCGAGTGCGCGTCCACGACAAAGCCCGAGCGGATACGGCCGCCCGGGCAATCGCGTTTTAGCTCTTGTTTAACGTGGCAGCAATAGGCGGCAAATCACCACGGGTGTTCAATTGTCAGAAACGAGTATCGGCGGCGGGTCGACGGATGTCAAGGGCTGAGCGCGTCGACGGTTGGAACGCCGTTGCTGGAGCAGTAGGGCGGTAGGACTGTAGGGGGGTAGGACGGCAGACTGCGTAACGCAGTTCCCCCCTACCCCCCTACCCTCCTACCGTCCTACACTTGACGCCGGGCACGCCCTCCCCCTACCCTTCCCCCACAACTGATCCCGTGGTGATTTGCCGCGTATTGCAGCCACGTTAAACAATTCGCTAAAAAGCTCAGGCCCGCGGTCGTCCCGCGGGCCTCGTGTTTTTTGGGAGGTCCCCGTGACCGCCGCCCGTCCCAAGACCACCACCCACACGCTCGCCACGCTCCGCGCCCGCGGCCAGAAAGCGGTGTTCGTCACCGCCTACGACTATCCCACCGCGGTCTACGCCGACCGCGCCGGCGTGGACCTGATCCTCGTCGGCGACTCCGCCGCGATGACGATGATGGGCCTGCCGTCCACGGTCGGCATCACGATGGACGAGATGAGCGTGTTCGTGAAGTGCGTCTGCCGCGCCGCGCCCCGCGCCTTCGTCGTGGGCGACTTGCCATTTCTGTCATACCAGACGAGCGACGAGGACGCGGTGCGCAACGCCGGCCGCTTCATTGCCCTGGGCTGCGACGCGGTCAAGTGCGAGGGCGGCGCCCGCGTCGCCGGTCGCGTGCGGGCCATGGTGAACGCCGGCATCTGCGTCATGGGGCACCTGGGGCTCACGCCGCAGAACCTGGCCCAGCTTGGCGGCTACCGCGTGCAGGGCAAGACGCCCGCCGCCATCCAGCACCTCATCGACGACGCGCTCGCCCTGCAGGATGCCGGCGCGTTCGCCATCCTGCTCGAGGCGCTGCCCGCGGCGGCGGCGGCGTGCGTGCGCGAGCGGCTGGACGTGATCGTGTACGGCATCGGCGCCGGCCCGCACGTGGACGGGCAGCTCGTCATCTCGCACGACATGCTCGGCAACTTCGTGGGTGACATCGCGCCCCGGTTCGTCAAGCGGTACGCGTGCGTGGGCGCACAGATCGAGCAGGCGTTCGGCGAATACGCGCTCGAGGTGCGGCGCGGCGCCTTCCCGGCGCCGGAACATTGCTACCGTACCGACGGATAGGTCTCGTCCCGGTTAGACTTCGAGGACACCAAGGAGATCGGTATGACCGTCGAGTCCAAGAAGATCAATGCCGCCGCGGCCGGCCAGTTCACCATCGGCGGCGACCTCATCGTCAATCGCCTGGGCTTCGGCGCCATGCGCATCACGGGCCCGGGCGTCTGGGGCGATCCCGCCGACCCGGCCGCGGCGCGCAAGACGCTCGCCCTGCTCCCCGAACTGGGCGTGAACTTCATCGACACCGCCGACAGCTACGGCCCGTTCGTGAGCGAGGAGCTGATCCGCGAGGTGCTCCACCCGTACACGGGGCTGGTGATCGCCACCAAGGGCGGCTTCGTCCGCACCGGGCCCAACAAGTGGGCGCAGCTCGGCCGCCCCGAGTACCTGCGCCAGTGCGTGATGCTCAGCGCGCGGCGGCTGGGCGTGGAGCGCATCGATCTGTGGCAGCTGCACCGCATCGACCCCAAGGTGCCGCGCGACGAGCAGTTCGGCGTGATCGCCGAGATGCAGAAGGAGGGGCTCATCCGGCACGTCGGGCTGAGCGAGGTGAACGTGGAGGAGATCCAGGCCGCCCAGAAGTTCTTCCGCGTGGCCACGGTGCAGAACGAGTACAACATGGTCACGCGCAAGAGCGAGGCCGTGCTCGACTACTGCGACGCGCACCACATCGGGTTCATTCCCTGGTACCCGCTCGCGGCCGGCAAGCTCGCCGCCCCGGGCTCGGCGCTGTCCAAGCTCGCCGCCCGGATGGGCGCGACCACGAGCCAGGTGGCGCTCGCGTGGACGCTCCGGCGCTCGAAGGTGATGCTGCCCATTCCCGGCACGAGCAATCCCGACCACCTGCGGGAGAACGTCGCCGCCGCCGCGGTGCAGCTGTCCGACGACGACTTCGCCAGACTCGACCGCGGCGGGCGCGCCTCGCCGTGACCGAGCGGCCGTTGGCGGGGCTGCACCACTTCTGGGAAAGCCACCGGCGCCTGTTCTGGATGCTCCACTCCACCTGGGCGCTCGCCTCGGGGATCGCCGTCGTGTTCCTGGCGCGCGAACGCTATCGGCTGGTGCTCTGGGTGGTGGTGTTCCTCGTGCTGACGTGGGCGTCCACGCTGTACTTCGGCCGCGTCCCGAGCGCGGCGGGGACCCGGACCCCCGGCTCCGGTTCGAGAGCGGCGCCACCCCGGCTGGCCCACGAGGTCACGTCGTACATCACGCGCGTGATGTACCAGGAGACGCTGTTCTTCCTCCTGCCCTTCTACGCGTACTCCACGGTGGTCGATTCGCCGAACGTGGCGTTTCTGGCGCTGCTGGGCGGGCTGGCCGTGTTCTCGTGCATCGACCTGGTGTTCGACCGCTGGCTGCGCACGCGGCCCATCTTCGGGCTGACGTTCTTCGCGATCGTCGCGTTCGGCGCGCTCAACCTGCTCCTGCCGCTGCTGTTCGGGCTGCAGCTGCGGTTCGCGACGCCGGTGGCCGCGCTGCTCGCCCTCGCCGCCGCCCTGCCGCTGGGCTGGCGGTTCATCCACGGCCGCCGGCGCGTGACGGCCGGGCTCGTCGCCGCGGCCGCGGGCTTCCTGACCGTGGCCATCGGATTCCCGGTGCTGGTGCCGCCCGTGCCGCTCCGCATGGAGAGCGCCACGTTCGCGCGGGACGTGGACCGGGGAACGCTCGCCATGCAGGATTCGCTGCGCAGCCCCGCCCCGACCTCGAGCGTGGGCAGCTCGCTGGCCGTGGTCGTCCAGGTGTTCGCGCCGTCGGCGCTGCCGGCGATGGTCCAGCTCGAGTGGCGCCGCGACGGCCGGACCGTGCGCGAGTCGCGCGACATCGAGATCGTCGCCGACCACGCCGGGTTCCGCGTGTGGGATGTGTGGCACCCCACCGACGGCGCCGTGCCGCCGGGTGCGTACGAGGTGGTGCTCCGCACGCAGGGCAACCGCGTGTTCGGCGTGGCCAAGCTGACGGTGCAAGGCGCCTGAGGTCAGGGGCCGAGCTTGGTCCCCACGAAGCCGCCCGACTTGTACGTGTAGAGCGTGGACACGTCCGGGTAGTTCACCACTTCGAACGATCCCGTCTGGTTGCCGGGCGCCTTGGAGAGGTAGATGCCCACCGCGTCGGCGTCGTACACGGGAAAGCGCGTGACCTCGAAGGCGCGGGGCGTCTTGCCGTTCATGATCGCGATCACGTGCAGCGCCGAGTCTCCCGGGGCCGCGCCCTCGACGATCACGTCCTTGGTGCCGTCGCCGTCGAAGTCGCCGATCGTCGCGAACATGGATTGCAGTCCGCCGCCGGCCATGGCCGCGGCCTGGCTCACATCGGAGCGGAACGAATCGATGCGCACGGTGCGGAAGTTGGGCGCCACGGCGTCGAGCGCCGCCTGCATGCCGGCCGGCAGCGTGAGCACGAACCCGACGGTGGCAAAGTGCAGCTCCGGGTCGGGCGGCTTCGTGCCGCAGGCCGCGAGCACCAACACCAACGCGAACGAACGCAGGACCTTCTTCATCATGCCTCCGGGAGTGGCACGCGGAACTCGGTGGCCGGTTGCAGATCCCGGGGGGTGGACTCCGGCACCGTGGCGAGCAGGGAGCTACGTCGACTCGGGATAACGTACCAGAATCGGCATCGGGGCGCGATACGCGGGGGCCGGCCTGGTCCGGCGCGGCAGGGCTCGGGCCCGGCCCCGAGCCCCGGGGACTGGTGCCCCGGCGGTTTCGGGGTATGATTTCCAGTACGGAAGACGGACCGCTCCGGCACGCCCGGGGTATGATCCAAGCGGCCAGTACCGTGACTGTGGTTCCCGCCCTCGTCAAGGATTCCCCCCTGATCAAGCACCTCACGAGCCTCCGCACGTCGGGCACGATCATGCCGAGTTCGCGGTATCTGGTGCGCCGGCTGCTGGCCGGGATCGACTTCGACCGCGCCACGGTGCTCGTGGAACTCGGCGTGGGCACGGGCTGCGTCACGCGAGCCATTCTCGAGCGCATGCGGCCCGACGCGCGGCTCATCTCGTTGGAGATCAACCCGGCCTTCGTCGAGGCGGGCCGCCGCATCGGTGATCCGCGGCTCGTGGTGCGGCACGCCTGCGCCAGCGCGCTGCCCACGGTGCTGGCCGAGGAAGGCATCGAGCGGGTGGACGCCGTGGTGTCGAGCCTGCCGCTCAAGATCATGGACCAGGCCGTGGTGGACCGCATTCTCGACGTGAGCCGCGCCTGCCTGCGGCCCGACGGGCGGTTTCACCAGTACCAGTACAGCCTGAGCCACTACCCCAAGCTGGCCGACCGCTACGCGGACGTGTACGTGCGGTTCACCGTGCGGAATACGCCGCCGGCGTTCGTGTACGAGTGCACGGGCACGAACGGTCGCGCGCCGGTCCCCGTGCGGCTCCGCCCCTCGGTGGCGGCGGTGTACGCGGGCATGCTCGCCGCGGCGGCAATGATGATCCGCGTGGCGCACGAATTGTGATGGGGGAGTAGGCCCATCGAGCGATGGCCGTGGCGCCCCGCGCCCGATACTCATTGAGTATCGCCCAACCCCAGGGAAGCCATGAACGATCCCAGAGTCGCCGATGTGGACACGCGCCAGTCACGCACGGCGGCGCGGTCATCGCAGTTCATCGATTACGCCTTCTACCTGCTCTATACGCTGCTCACCATCCGTCTGGCGCTCGCGCTCATCGCCGCGCGGTCGTCCAACGGGTTCGTGCAGTTCATCGGCACGGTGACCGGCCCGTTCTACGCGCCGTTCCGCGGCATCGTCGACAACTTCAGCGCCGGCGGCACCACGCTCGTGGTGCCGATCGTGATCGCCCTGGTGGTGTACATGATTCTGCACGCCGCCATCAATCGGGCCCTGCGGATGGTCGGGCACCGCAAGATCGACGTCTAGCCAGGAACCCGGGGCGTGTAGCGCGACCGGGCCCGGCTAGAGCTGCAACGGCCCCCCGGCCACCAGCCCGGTGAGCCCCAGCCGCGCCATCGCCTGGTTGAACGCCGCGAGCCGGCCCGTAAGGAAGTCGTTGAACCCCTGCACCGCGGCCTGATACTCGGGTTCGAGCAGCGCCTGCTGCGCCAACTGCGCCTCGGTGGGCGCCTGATCGCTGCCCTCGGCGATCCCATCCAACGCCGATAGGTGTTCGCGAATGCGATCGGGCACCCGCACGGACGACTCGATGGCCTGCGGATTGCTGGTGATGTTCGCCTCCACCGAGTCCATGCGCGCCTCGAGCGCCTTGACCGCATCCACCACCGGCTGCTCGTTGGGCGTGCCCTTGACCGCGGAGGCCAGCGCCGTGGCCTGCGCGCGCATCCCGTCCAGCCGGTTGAGCGCCACGTCGAGCTGCGACAGGCGGTGCATCAGCGACGCGGTGAACGCGTACTGGGCCTGCATGTCGGCGGGCGCCGCGTGCGAGCGCGGATCGCTCGCCACCTGGAAGGTCTGCGACTCCACGTGCCCGTCCACGGTCAGCGTGGCCGTGTACGTGCCCGGAGGCACCAGCGCCCCGCTCTGCGGGCCCTTGTTGAACTCCTTGGCGCCGTTCCAGCGCACCGGGCCCTGCGCGCGGAGATCCCAATAGATGCGGTGCATGCCCGCGGCCATCGGCACCCAGGGCTTGCCCTTGTCGGCCGCGCCATCGGCGGCCGGCTCGCGCAGGCCATCCATGGTGCGCACCACCCGCCCCTGCGCATCGGTGATCACCAGCTTGCCCGGCGTCTTCGCGGAATCGCCGAGTGCGTAGCTGATCATCGCGCCGTAGGCCGGGTTCTGACCGTAGAACGCACCGTCGCCCAGGAACTCCACCTGCGACCAGGGCCAGAACCGATCTGCGTTCCTGATCGGGAAGAGGCGCAGTGGCGCGCTGGCCGCGGTGGGCGTGAACTGCTCCAGGGGCGTCACGTCGTCCAGCACCCACACCGACCGCCCGTGCGTGCCGAGGATCAGGTCGTGCTGCTGCGGTTGCATGTACATGTCGTACACCGACACGTTGGGCAGTCCGAGTCCCATCAGGTACCAGTGCGCGCCGGCGTCCCACGTGGTGTAGAGGCCGTTCTCGAGGCCGGCGTAGTACATGCGCGGATTCCTGGGGTCCTGCATGGCGGAACGCGCATACACGCCGGCCGGCAGATCGCCGACGATCGAATGCCAGGTCTGCCCGTAGTCGCTCGTCGCATAGACGTACGGTTTGAAGTCGCCGCTGAAGTGGCGGTCCACGGCGATCACCGCCTCGCCGGCGTTCGTGGGCGACACCTTCACCGACTCCACGCGCCCCCAGGCCGGCAGCCCGGGGATGTGGCCGGTGACGTTGGTCCAGTGCGCGCCGCCGTCGCGCGTCACCTGCACCAGCCCGTCGTCGGTGCCCACCCACAGCACGTCGGCGTCGCTCGGCGCCGGCGTCACGATGAGAATGGCGTCGTACGCCTCGGCGCCCGAATTGTCCTTCATGACGTCGCCGCCCGACGACTGCTGCTTGCTCTTGTCGTTCATCGTCAGGTCGGGGCTGATCGGCTTCCAGGTGCGGCCGTGGTCGGCGCTGCGGAACACCACGTTGGCGCCGGCGTAGAGCACGCTCGGGTTCTGCGGCGACACGGCGAAGCCCGACTCCCAGTCCCAGCGATACTGCAGGTTGGCCACGCCCTCGCCCGAGAAGTCGATCGGATAGGGCTCGATGTCGTGCACCTGCTGCGTGGCGCGGTCGAACGCCATGAGCACGCCGTTCTGCGTGCTGTTGTAGATGATGCCGGGGTTATCGGCCGCCGGCACCGCGTAGATGCCGTCGCCGCCGTTCAACGCGAACCACTGCCGGTCGAGCACGCCCTTGGGGTCCTGGCTCCAGCCCGGTCCGCACCAGGAGCTGTTGTCCTGCAGGCCACCGCACACCAGGTACGGGAACTCGTTGTCGGCCGTCACGTGATAGAACTGTCCGATGGCCAGGTTGTGCACGAACGCCCAGTGCGCGCCGTCGTCCCGCGACAGGATGACGCCGCCGTCGTTGCCCTCGATGATGCGTCCCGAGCCCGAGGGATCGATCCAGATGGCGTGGTTGTCCACGTGGTTCTGCTGCGCGATGGGCGTGAAGTGCGCGCCGCCGTCGTGCGAGTCCATGAGGAACATGGACAGCGTGAACACGTGCTCGGGGTTGGTGGGATCCACCGCCACATGCGAGAAGTAGAATGCGCGCACGTCGGCTTCCTGGTCCTTGCTCACCAGCGTCCAGTTGGCGCCGGCGTCGTCGGAGCGCCAGATCACGCCCTCCGTGGAGCCGATCGCCGCGTACACGCGGTCGTGCTGGCTGGGCGCCACGGCCAGCCCGATGCGGCTGACCGGCGTGGTGGGCAGCCCGTGGCCGGACAGGCGGGTCCAGGTGGTCCCTCCGTCCACCGACTTGTAGATGGCGTCTTCCGGGCCGCCGTCGGCGTAGCTCCATGCCGTGCGGCGGAACTTATACGTACTGGCATACAGCACGTTCGGGTTCACCGGGTCCATGGCGAGGTCGGCCGCGCCCACGCCCGGCGCGATGTACAGCACCTTCTCCCAGGTCCTGCCGCCGTCCGTGGTGCGGTACACGCCGCGGTCCGGGCTGTCCTGCCACGGGCTGCCCATGGCCGCCACCAGCACCGTGTTCGGGTGGTGCGGGTCGATGACGATGCGCGGAATCTGGAGCGTGCCGGCGAGGCCCATGTTGGTCCAGTGCGCGCCGCCGTCCGTGGACTTGTAGATGCCGTCGCCGAACGAGACGTTGTTGCGCACGTTGCCCTCGCCCGTGCCGGCCCACACCACTTCGGGATTCACGGGGTCCACGGCCAGCGCGCCGATGGACAGCACCGGCTGATGCTGGAACTCGGCCGTCCACGTGTCGCCGCCGTTGGTGGTGCGGAAGACGCCGCCGTCGGCCGTGCCCACGTAGTAGGTCACGTTGTTGCCGGGCACGCCGGCCACCGCCGAGACGCGGCCGCCGCTGATCGCCGGTCCGATCTGCCGGAAGGCGATGCTCTTGCCCACCGGCATCGGCAGGAGCGTGCGGCCGTCCTGGTCGGCCTGCTGTGCCGTGGCGGGTCGAGGCGTGGTGACCTGCGCCAGGAGCGCGGCGGGCGTGGCGAGCGCGGCCAGCAGAACGGCGGCGCGGAGCGGGCGGACGGTGCGGATCATGGGTCGCGTGGGGTGGAAGTGTTGCGGGCTGGGTACAGCTTCAGACCAGACCCGGGGATGGCGGCTCCGCGTCACGCGGCCGCGGTCTCAAGCCCGCCGAAGAAGCGCTGGTACACCACCAGATAACCCAATTGGAACATCGCCGCCACCACGAACGGCGCCGTGAGCCAGCCCTGATGCAGCATCAGGCCGGCGATGGCCGGGCCGATGGCGCGCGGCACTTGGATGGACACGTTGTTCACCGTGGCCGCCAGCCCCTGGCGATGCTGCCGCGTGAGCCCCATGGTCAGCGCCTGCCGCACGCCCAGCGTGCCCTGGTTGAACGCCGCGCGCACCGCCCAGATGGCCGCGGCCAGGCCGAACACCGGCACGAAGGGGGTGAGCACCATGAGCAGCAATCCCACGCCGCGCATGACCACCACCGTGCGCACCACGCCGAACCGCGGGACGATGCGCTGCGCGATCTGCGATCCCACGGCCGCGAGCACGAAGCTCGCCGCCAGCGCCGGGCCGATGGTGGCCGGTCCATGGCCGAACCGGCGCAGGAACCAGTACGCCATGAGCGGCGCCACGAGTCCGATGCCGAATCCGTTGAGCGTGTTGGCGAACGCGAGCCCCGCGAGCTGCCGGTTCTCCTTCTGGCGGACGGCCGAGGGAGCGCTCGCGGCGTCGGTGGCCGGCGAGGAGATCTCCGCGCCCGCCGCGCGAGGAACCGCCGCGGGCCTGGGCGGCGTGATGTCGGGCGCCTTCCAGATGAGCACGAAGCCGATGGCACTGCCCACCAGCGGGAGCACGAACAGCGGACGGAACGCCAGCGCGCCGGGCAGCGCGCCGCTCCACAGTCCGGGCAGCGCGGCGAGCAGCGCGCCGGCCGCCATGCCCATGAATCCGAGCGTGGAGTTCAGGTTGAACACGCGCGGGCGTTGCGAGGCCGGCAGCCCCTGCGCCAGCCAGGCCTGTTCCAGCGGGCCGAACGGGCCGGCCGCGCCGTTGGCTCCGCGCCCGAAGCCGCCGAGCACCGCGCCAAGCGTGAGGATCCAGGTGCGGCTGCTGAGCAGCGCCAGCACGGCCGCGATGATCGTGATCACTTCGTAGGCCAGCAGGAACTGCTTGCGCCCCAGCCGGTCGCTGGCCGGGCCGACGAGCAGGGTGAGCGCCACGCCGAACAGCAGCGCGGCGGACAGCACCATGCCGATGCTGGCGGCGGTCCACCCCAGGGCGTGCAGGTACAACGTGAAGCCCACCACCAGCGCGCCCTGCCCCACGCTGCGCGCCATGCGGGCGCCCATGACGAGCTTCACGGCGGCGGGCCATGGATCGTGGGATGGCGTCACGGCGCGCTGTCCGCCGCGTATCCCCAGTCGTAGGATTGCTCGCCGCCCGCCGACCGCCACCTGGTGGTCCAGGTGGTGCGCTGCCAGTCGAGCGGCTCGCCCAACGGCTGCGGCGTTGCAGCCAGCGCCAGCGCCGACCGCAGGTCCTGCTTCTGCGCCGCGCCCAGCGCATCGGGCGCCAGCGACACGAAGAGCGTGGTGCCGCTGCGCGACAGCAGGTCCAGCCACTGGCGGTTGAGGTTCCAGGGAATGTGGGTGGTGACTCCCACGCAGTCGGCGTCGGCCGCGTAGAATGCGCCGTGCTGCGCCCCGCGAAAGGCGAGCGCGTTCACCCCCATCCTGCGCACGCGGTCCCATTCCGTGCCGCTCGTGTCGTCGCCGATGCGGCACATCTCGAACTGCCCCGCCGACAGGTGGCTCACCGTGTTGCAGCCGATGATCAGCGAGCCGCCGGCGGCCTCGCGGATGGTGGCGTACAGCTCGTTGATCACTTCGGCGGTGGTGCGCCTGGGCCCCTCGGCGAACGTCCACCCGTCCTTCGTGAGCGCCGAGCCCATCTGCGAGCCCCACCGTCCGAAGATGTCCCAGGTGGAGTAGTCGTGCTTGATGAGGTCGAAGCCCCAACGGTGCAGGCGCGCGATGTCGGCGGCGATCTTCTCGCGCGACTCGGCCACCGTGGGATCGAGCACGCCGCGTTCGCGCGGCAGGCGCCAGCTGTCTGGCGCGTCGGCCGGCGCCTGCAGCGGGCGGATCCACACGCCGGGCCGAGCGCCGGCGCGCTTGACGTCGGCCACGAGCGCGGGGATGTCGGGGAACTTCTCGTTGCCGCGGTCCCATCTGCCGGCGCCGTCGTTGCTGGCGCCGCGGCCGGGCTGCCAGCCGTCGTCGATCACCACGAACGGGCGGTTGCCGCCGGTGGGCGAGAGTTCCACGACGTGGCCGGCGTCGGCGCGCACCGTGGCCGCAGTATTATTTCCGTATGCGTAGTACCAGTCATTGCTGCCGTATACCGGCTGGGCGGGGAGGCGCGGGTGGGCGCACATCTGGACGCAGAGGGCGTGCTGGGCGGCGAACGCCGACTCGCCGTCCTGGCCAGGCCGGCAGACCACGTCGCAGACGGCGAGCGCGCGGTTGCCCAGTTGGACCGGGGTGCCGCCGCTCCGCACGTCGGCCCAGAGCGTGATCCCCTCGGGGTCCACCTGCCACCAGCAGAAGGCGTTGGCGCCCGTGCGCACGCCGTAGCCGTCGGCGCGCCTGCCGTCCCACGCCAGCGCGTACCAGGGCATCACGCGGTCGGGCACGAAGCCGCGCCACTCGAAATCGCCGTAGCCGCGTTCCCAGGCGTCGCCGAGCAGCAGGCGGGTGGCATCGAGCCGGTCGTTCCAACGTAGCGAAAGGCGCGAGACGCCCACCGCGGGCGCCGAGAGTTCGACGCGCGTCGCGCCGGGCACGGCGGAGAGCTGCGCGGAGATCCCCGCCCCGTCCCACCGGCCGCTGCCGCCCAGCGCCGGGCGGAGTTGTTGCACGCCCGAAGCGGCGTGGGCGGTGACCGCGTCGGGTGGGCGAGTGATGTCGAGAAAGCCGGCCGGGCATTTGGCCGTGGGCGCGACGGCGGGGATGCGCAGCGACGAGGCGAGTACCGCGGCCGCGCTGCGTTGGACGAATTCTCGGCGGGTGGTCATGCGGAGCAATATGCGGGTGGGGAAGGCCGTATGGGCGGTGTGTATGGTGGTGCGGGAATCGTGCGGATGAACTAACCGTTGCGCAACCGCTCGATCAGGCGCCGAGGGCTGACGATCGGGATCGCGGCCTTGCCCTCGGCGATGCTGACATCCCGCGCGTTCCCCGTGACGATCGCGTCCGCGCCGCCCGCTACGGCAACCTCGATGAATTTGAGGTCGCTCGGGTCGGACAGGGTGAGCGGCAGCGGCAAGTGTCCGCAATTGCCGCCCAAGTTGCACTGCGTATGCGGCCTCATCATCTTGTCGCTCCGGTCGAGGGTCGGGAGTTCACACTTCCTTAAGGAGGTTCCGATGAGCGCCGTACAGGGCTCGCCCCGCATCACGCCCTTTCTCTGGTTCGACGCGAATGCCGAAGAGGCGGTGGACTTCTACCTCACGGTGTTCAAGAATTCGCGCCGCCTCGATGCACTGCACACCGGCGACCAGCCCAAGAACCGGCCACTCGTGGTCGCCTTCGAGCTCGACGGGCAGAGGTTCAGCGCGCTCAACGGGGGCCCGATGTTCAAGTTCACCGAAGCGATCTCGTTCGTGGTGCGGTGCGATTCGCAGGAGGAGGTGGATGAGTACTGGACGAAGCTCACTGCGGGCGGCACCGAGAGTCAGTGCGGCTGGCTCAAGGACAAGTTCGGTCTCTCCTGGCAGATCGTGCCGTCGCGCCTCCCCGAGCTGGTGAAGCACCCCAAGGCCATGCAGGCCATGATGGGCATGAAGAAGCTGGACATCGCGGCGCTCGAGCGGGCGGCGCAATCGTGATCGCGCACGGATGCTCGCATACTTCACTCGTGGCGGCTGACCGTCCACATCCTCGGGAGGTTTCCCATGATGTATCTGTTTCTCGCCGGCCGCGTGCTCTTCGGCGGGTTCTTCCTCATGGCCGGCATCGACCACTTTCGTCGCGTGGACATGATGACGCCGTACGCGAAGGCCAAAGGAGTTCCGGCGCCTCGCCTCGGGGTGCTCGGCTCCGGGTTGCTGCTCGTTGCCGGTGGCCTGAGCATGGTGCTCGGGGTCTATCCTACATGGGGCGTGGTCATGCTCACCGTGGCCCTCGTGCCCATCACGTACATGATGCACAACTTCTGGACAGCCACCGAACCCATGGCGCGCCAGATGGACATGACCCACTTCATGAAGAACATCGCGCTGCTCGGCGCGGCCTGGATGCTGCTGCTCATCCCGCAGCCCTGGGCACTCAGCCTCTTCCGATAGGGAAGCTCGCCACATGATCGAAGCCACCGTTCACCTGAAGACGCCCGACGGCGTGATGCCCACGCGCACCTTCCACCCCGGCGAGGGCAAACGGTACCCCGCCGTGATCCTGTTCATGGACGGCGTGGGGATCCGGCCCACGCTCATCGAGATGGCGCGCCGCATCGCGTCCAACGGGTACTATGTGGCCCTGCCCGATCTGTTCTACCGGTCGGGACCGCAGGCTCCGTTCGACGGCGCGACCGTGTTCAGCGATCCCGCCGAACGCGCGCGGCTGATGAGCCTCATCAAGGAGGTCACGCCGGCGCGCGCGATGTCCGACACCCGCGTGATCCTGGACTATCTGGACAGCGACCCCGCCGCCGACGCCCGGAAGATCGGGACCGTGGGCTACTGCATGGGAGGCGGGGCGGCACTCAGCGCCGCCGGCCAGTTCCCCGATCGCGTGCTTGCCGCCGCGTCATACCACGGCGGGCGCCTGGCCACCGACGCGCCCGACAGTCCGCATGTGCTCGCGTCGGCCGCCCGCGGGCGTGTGTACGTGGGATACGCCGAGAATGACAACAGCTTTCCCGAGGAGCAGCGGCAGCGGCTGGAGGCCGCGCTCACCGAGGCGGGCGTATCGCACTCGATGGAGCTATACCACGCGGCGCACGGATTCAGCATGACCGATCTGCCGGTGTACAACGAAACCGCGGCGGCGGAGCACTGGCGAACGATGCTGGGGTTGTTCAGGGAAGCGCTGAGGTAGAGGCTCAGCGGTAACCGCCCAGAGAACCCAGACACAACGACGTTCAACACGTCGAGCGTCCGATCGTCCACGGCACCGTAGCGTTCGGCGCCGCCGGGAGAGATGTCGACCGGCCCGTGGCCAATGGGGCGCATCGCACGGTCTGGCCCCTTGCCATTTATTACACCCTACGGTATAATGTTTGCCATGGATCAACTCACCAACGTGCTCACGGCCATTTCTCATCCTTCCCGGCGGGCGATCATCCGGCAGCTCTCGCATGGGCCAGCCCGGTTCCTGGACGTGGCCGATCAGTTCGACACCGCGCTCAATGCGGTGACCAAGCACCTGAAGCTGTTGGAGCGGGCCGGGCTGATCGAGCGCGAGAAGCGCGGGCGCGAGGTCATGATCTCACTGCGGGCGGAGCCACTCAGGGAGGTCGCGGGATGGGTGCACGAGTACGAGCGGTTCTGGAACGAGCGGCTGGACGAGTTCGAACACCACTTCAAGGCCAGGAAGGCGAAAAAGGAGAAGAAGAAATGACGACGAGCGACAAGAAGACCATCGAGATCAGGGTGGAGCGGACCATCCCAGCCTCACCGACCGAGGTGTACGATGCGTGGCTCAACCCCGAGACGCCGGGCACGCCCTGGCACGAGTCCACCAAGCTGATCCTGAATCCGGCGGTGGACGGGATGTTCTACTGGCGTTTCAAGGAGACCCCGCATTTCGGCCGGTTCACCGAGATGAAGCGCGGGGCGCGCATTCAGCATACGTGGATGTCCCCCAACACCATGGGCGTGGAGTCCACGGTCACCGTGACGTTCCAAAAGAAGGGGGACGACACCCTGATGACGCTGGTGCATTCGGGCCTGCCGGATAACGACCAGGCGAGGGGGCATGAGGGCGGGTGGAACTACTTCCTGGGGAATTTCACGAGCCAGTTCGAGGGAGCAGCGGGGAAGAAGGCGTAACGTCGAGACTACGCGTCCGCCCTCGTCGGAAGCTCGACGACGAAGACGCTGCCACGGGGCTCCCCGCTTTCCACGCGGATGGAGCCCCCGTGCGCTTTGACGGCAAGCGCGCAGAACGCCAGCCCCAGCCCCGCCGAGTGCGCGCCGGGGTCCGAGGCGACGCCGGACGCCGTATAGCGTTCGAACAGGCGGGCGCGCAGGTCCGCCGGTATGCCCGGCCCCTCGTCGCGCACCGCCACCTGCATGTGCCCG